>JAZRTJ010000013.1:0-24988 GCA_045651925.1 Candidatus Spyradenecus sp.
CGTTCTGGTAATTCTTTGCGGCGTTGATACCGCCCTGAGCGGCGATGGAGTGAGCGCGGCGCGGGCTGTCCTGGTAGCAGAAGCAGCTGACGTTGAAGCCCATTTCACCGAGCGAAGCGGCGCAGGCGCCACCCGCGAGGCCGGAGCCGACGACGATGACGTGGTACTTGCGGCGGTTTGCCGGGTTGACGAGCTTGAGGTCGAACTTGCGCTTGCTCCACTTGCCTGCAATCGGTCCTTCCGGAATCTTCGAGATTTCGGAGACGAACTTCTGATTGTCCGTGCAAGCCTGCCAAGTTTTCGAGAAAGAAACTTCGGGGGTGTTACTCATAGTATAAATTCTCCTTCAGATTGAGGTTATTTCGCTTCTGCGTCGCAGCAGGAAACCGGGCAGCAGACTTCCGCAACCGGTGCCGTCGTGTTCGGGTTCGGCTTGATAACGCCGGTGAGAACGCCTACGGGAACGGCGATGAGGCCGAAGCAAACGAAGATGGCATAGAGAGCTGCGATACCGCGGAAGATCGGGCGCATCTTTTCATTGCGCAGACCGACGGATTGGAACATCGAGTGCGTGCCGTGCGAGAGGTGGGAGAGCAGGAGGAGCATTGCAACAATGTAGCCGAGGGAAATCCACGGATTGGCGAATGCGTTGTAAACCATCTGGTAAACGTCAAAAACCTTGTAAGAGACGGCAGCGGTGTCGTTACCGTGCTGACCGAGGTAGCCGAAGATACCTTCGCCGCCGACAGCCGTAATTGTCGTTGCGTTTTCATACGCAGCGAGGCAACCGGCTTCTTTGAAAATCGTGAATTGGCAAAGGTGCCAGATGACGAACGCGATGATGGCGACACCGGTGAGAATCATGGCACGTGCAGACCAAGCCGCATAGCGCGTCGATTTTACGGCGTAGCTTTCATTCCCGCGAGCTGCGAGGTTTTCCAGCTTCAGCTTAATCGCGAGGGCGAAGTGAACCACAATGCAGGTGAGGATCACGACGCGGAAGCCCCAGAGCGCTACCGGCGGCAACGCAAGCAGGGGGGGCGCATAGGTATTGATTTTTTCCGGAGCCTGGAACATCTGCAGGTTGCCCACGACGTGGACAAGCAGGAACAGGACGAGGACGAGACCCGTCACAGCCATCAGGTATTTTTTTACCAGAGACGGCATGCGCCAGGAACTGGAACAACAACAGCACTTTTTGCTCATAGTTTTGTGGTGGTTTTATTTATTTTGGTTAGAAAAGTGTAACTCTCGGGGCCAACGCGCCGAATTGCACTCAAGAATGATTTTTTCATCGGATTTTTTCAAGAGCAAAACCGCCTGAAACCCCGAAAGAAAGTCGATACTTGGAGGCCTGATTCGGCACTTCCGGGCTCCGTTTAACCCTCCGAATAAATCGGAATCGTAAGCCGACGTTTGATTACAAAAACGGACCCTCCGCAGAGAGTCCGTTTTTGAATTAGTAAGATTAAAGCAATCCGTCTTCCTTAGCGAACTGGTTGAAGCTCGGTCCGGCAACATCCTGGTCGCCGGTTTCAAAGAAGCCGTGAAGTTGGCGCAGACGAACCGGGTGGCGCATTTTGCGGAGCGCCTTGGCTTCGATCTGGCGGATGCGTTCACGTGTAACATTGAAGAGTTTGCCGACTTCTTCGAGGGTGCGGGAATAGCCGTCCTTGAGCCCGAAGCGGTAAATCAGGACTTCACGTTCGCGCTCGGTGAGGGAGTTGAGCACTTGGATGATTTTTTCGCGGAGCAGGGCGGTGGCGGCGATATCGTAGGGATTTTCCGCGGCCTTGTCCTCGATGAAGTCTCCGAAGCTGGTGTCATCGCCGTCGCCGACCGGGCTCTGGAGCGAAATCGGCTGTTGCGCCATCTTCATAATTTGCTGAACGCGTTCAACGGGCATCTGCATTTCGTTGGCGACTTCTTCCGGGGTCGGTTCGTGGCCGAGTTCCTGGAAGAGTTGCTTTTGAATTTGCATGACCTTGTTGAGCGTTTCGATCATGTGCACGGGGATACGAATCGTGCGGGCCTGGTCGGCGATGGAGCGCGTGATAGCTTGGCGAATCCACCAGGTTGCGTAGGTCGAGAACTTGTAGCCGCGGCGGTATTCGAATTTTTCGACGGCTTTCATCAAGCCCATATTGCCTTCCTGGATGAGGTCGAGGAAGGAGAGGCCGCGATTCGTGTATTTCTTGGCAATCGAAATGACGAGGCGCAAGTTGGCTTCGACCATGTTGGTCTTGGCGCGGTGAGCCTGCTGGAGGCAGGAGCGGACTTCCTTGTAGATGTCCAAAATTTCTTCGCTGCCGATGCGGTACTGTTTTTCCAAGGCTTTCACCTTAGCGGTGATTTCCTTCGGATCGAGTTTACGGGCATGGCGGTCCTTGCGCTCAATCAGGTGTAGCTGGTGGACGTATTCGCGGAAAGTATCGATGACCGGCTTAAAGGTTGCCAGCCATTCTTCGAGCACTTTCATCTTAAAGCAGAATTTGCGCAGAAGCGGGCGGATGTCCTTTTGCAGCTTGATGAAGCGCGCGTAGCCGCGGCGACGGGTTTCTTCGTTGGGACCGCCGATGTATTCCATCCAAGCTTTATCGAGCTTGGAGGCAATGGCTTCAACGGCACCGATCGCTTTGGGAAGCATTTTGTAATAGGCGTCGCGGGATTCGACTTTTTTGTCCAAAACCACACGGTCGAAACGTTCTTCGCGGGCATTGAGCTTGCGGGCGACTTCAAGTTGCGGCGCGAGCGTCAGCCAAATGGAGCAAAGCGCGTCTTGAGCGCGGGCTTCGGCTTCTTCGATGCTCTTGGAGATGGAAATTTCCTGGTCGCGGTTCAACAGCGGCACCTGACCCATCTGGCGGAGATACATGCGGACGGGGTCGTCGAGGATGTCCACCTGCACCGAGCGCAGGGCTTCTTCCTCTTCGGTGGTCAGCTTCGTTTTGTAGGCGGCGACGTCGTCGTTTTCGAGAATCTTGATATCGAGATTAGCGAGCAGGTCGAGAATCTTTTCGAACGCTTCGGGGGAAGAGGTCGTCGCGGGAATCGTGTTGTTGATGTCTTCGATCGTGACGTAGCCCTGTTGGTTCGAGAGGGCGCGCAGCTCATGCATGCGGGCGTTGATTTCGTTCTGGTCCAAGGTCGCGATGACGTTCGAATCGAAATGCGCCTTTTCCGAAATTTCACGGATTTTCTGTGCGTCTTCCCGTTGCTTTTTCTGCTGCTTGGCGAGTTCGGAAGAGCTCAGCACCGGAGAACGGTCCGGTGCGTATTTGACTTCGCCGAGAACTTTCTTCTCTTCCTTCGGTTTGGGCGGTTCCGCCTGAACGGCTTTTACCTTTTTCGGTGCCTTTTCTTTGGCGGGAGCAGTTTTTTTAACGATTTCCTTTTTCGCGGGTGCTTCCTTTTTGGGGACGGGCTTGGCGGCAGTTTTTTTCACCGGAGCGCTCGGTTTTTGGGGGGCACTCTTGGCCTTGGCGGCCTTCACGGGAGCGGCTTTCTTCGCGGGGGCCTTGGCCGCGGGAGCAGCCGATTTTTTGCCCGTTGCTTTGGCAGGCGCCTTGGGCGCAGATGCTTTTTTAGCCGGAGCCGGTTTTGCGGCGGCTTTCGGCTTGGTCGAAGAGATTTTTTTCGCGGCGGCGGATTTTGCGGGGGTAGAGGAGCGTAGCGTTTTTGTTGCCTTTTTTTTATCTGCCATGATGAGGTGGTCGTTTTAGTTATTTTTTGTAAAGTTTCAGTGTGTTGCGCAGTTCTATGCTACGGCGGAAAAGCACGGTGAGTTGCGGGTCGCCGGAGGGAAGGCGGGCGATTGCAGCGTCGATTTTTTGTTGTTCACGGGCGCAGTAGCGTTCGCAGAGACGTGCGAGGCATTGGCGCGCCGTTTCTTCGGGAGCGGGGAAGCGCCGCGCCTGCATAGAGAGTTTAGCGATGTAAGAACGCTCTTCGTCGTCTTCGAGAATTGCGGGGAGCGAGTCCTTGGCGTTTTTCCAATTGCCTTCCGAATATTCCGCAATAATGCGGTTAAGAATGCGCCCGGCCGGGGTGTCTGAACAAATCCATTCTGCGGGAATGTCGTTCGAGAGTTGGTTAAGCAGCGCATCATATTGGAAAACGAAGACTAAAACATCCTCCTCAACCGTTGTCAAGGGAAGGCTTGTGCGCGAAAGGCCCTCCGCCGGGCTTGCCGGCACGCCCTCGCGCTCGAGTTTTCGCGCTTTTTTTTCGTTTTCGAAACGCTGGAAATCACGCTCTAAGTCGACACGCTGCAAGCCCGAATGCCGGGCGAGTTCCCAGAGACACTCCGTGCGGAACACGCGGGAACTTGCGGACGACAAAATGGCGTAAATTTCATTCAAGGCTTCCTGTTTTTGTACGGGTGTAAGCGCTACGTTTCCGCCGAAATATCTCTCGGCGATGAAAGAGATGGCCGAGCGTTTCGTGGCAAAAATCGCTTCCGTTCCCGCGGCTCCGTGTTCGGACAAAAATTCGTCCGGATCCTTGCCTCCGGGGACGCTCAGAAAGTGCAGGTCGAGGCCGGCTTCAAACGCGAGCGGCGCGAGACGCACGGCGGCTTTTTGTCCGGCGGCGTCCGCGTCGAGCAGGCAGTTCAGCTCGTTGCTGTAGCGGGCGAGCAATTGCATCTGCTGTAGCGTAATGGAGGTGCCCTGGCCGGCTACGGCGGTTTTGATTCCGTTTTCGTAGCAGCGGATGGCATCCAATTGACCTTCGACGAGTACGAAGGGGATGTCACGTAAATTGTGCCCTTTGTCCTTTTGACTGCGGTCCGTGAAGACCTCTTTCGCCTTGTCGATATTGAAAAGCGTGTTGCCTTTTTTAAAGACTTCGGATTCCGACGAATTTTTGTACTTTGCTTCTTCCCATTGCGTGTCCGGCGTGATGCCGGGGATTTTCCGTGCCGTAAACGCGATGACGCGTCCCTGGATGTCGCGAATGGGAATGATCAGGCGCGCTTCGAATTGAATACGGGAAGTCTGCAACGAAACGGCCTTTTCGGCGCTACGTCCGAACATGCCGGAGGCGAGAATGCTTTGTTCCGAGAATCCTTTTTTGCGGAGCAAATCAATCAGGCGACGGGAGGCGTTTTTCGGGAGAAAGCCGATGCCGAATTCCCGTGCCGTCGCTTCGCCGAATCTGCGATTGTTTTTCCAATAATCCCTGACAGCTTGCGCCTGCGGGTCGTTGGCGTGAAATTGCTCCTCGAAGAAATGAGCTGCGAATTTGTTGATTTCAAAAAGCTCGTTGCGGATGGAGCGCTCGGCGTTTCCGTGGCTTTCGTATTCGACCGGCAGGCCGAAACGCTGCGCGACGCGTTCCACGGCTTCGGGAAAGGTCAGATTTTCCCGTGTCATCAGAAATTTAAAGACATCGCCGCCTTGGCCCGTACTGAAGCAATAATAAAATCCCTTGTCCGGATCGACGAAGAAGGAAGGCGTTTTTTCTGCCGTAAACGGGCTTAAGCCCTTCCAGCGGGATCCGGAGCGAGTCAGATTCGTATAGTCGCCGATAAGCGCGACAATGTCGGCACGGGAACGAATATCTTCAACGGATCTTTGTGAGATGAGCGGCATCGAGAGTAATAAAGCGCGAAAGCATAAGTTTCCTGTCGCGCGGACGCAAGAAACAATCCGCAAAACCGCCTCACTTGGGTTGCTGTTTTAGCGCTTATTTTTCGCTTTTTCGGGGAAGAATGCGGCAATTGCTCGGGCAAGCTCGAAACAGACGCCGCGAATGCTTTTCGCGTGTGTAGCTGCGATGTCGGAACCGAAAACGTAGTCGCGATAGGCGCGCGAATAGTCTTTGGACGCGTCGAGCGCTTGGACGAATTTTCCGAAGAAGGCATCGGCATCGTCTTCCGGGGCCGGAAGCGGCATGTCGGCAAAATAAGGCGGCGGGCTTTCTAATGCTTCGAAAAAGCGTTGAAGCAGTATTGCGGCGAGCTTTCGGAGCCAATCGCTACTTTTGATTTTGATGACGGATTTTCCCGTGCGCGTTACAAAGTTCTTATGAATCGCAATGAATGTAAAGGATTCTTCCGGACAGGCCGCGGCGATGAAGGCGGCGTTGACGACTGCGTTGATTTTGAATTCCCAGCCCTCCGACTCGATACTCGGAAAAGTCTTGATGCAATAATTCGCCCCGTCTGCGGTTTTCCGAAGCTCGCAATCGACACTGACTCGGACTTCTCTCGGACGCGTATTTGCCTCGGCCGGGAGCGAAAACGTCTGCGAGACGGAATGCGCGGATCCGCCCGGCAAGAGGATTTCGCCGATCAGCTTGCCCCAGGTGTTGTGGCGCTTGTTGAGCGGCTCAAGTTTCAAATCTTTTTGGGCTTTGGCCTTAATATCAATCGGCAATACGGGGAATTTGCCGCTTGCCTGTTTTTGCTCCACGAGCTTCTCGAAATCACCTATGAGCGCCCCGAGAATTTCGTTTTGCGTGTTGATGTCCGGATCGGAGAGTTTTTCGAATCCCTGACGGCTGAGCAGGGGGAAAAATTCTTTGGTTTTGATTGCTTCCTGATCCGGATCGTTGTCGTCTGCGGCCGTACCGTTCCAGCGTGTTCGCAGGTGCAGGCGTTTTTCGGAGAAGAATTTTGCCGGATCCGTGAGGCAGGCAGCGATTGTATCGGCCGTGAGGGAGGAGAAATTTTCCTGCTCCTGCGCGGAAAGCGGCAGGCTTTTGCCGGCTTCAAACAGCGGCGGGCGCCATGCAACGGAGGCTACGGTGTTTCGCAGGAGTTTTTCGCTTTCGGCATTTTGCGGCGAGTGCTCAAAGCAGAACTGCTTCCGGGCTTCAGCGCTTGCGGCGTCGCGCGCCTCGGCGGGAATTTCCGGCGGCAGCAGGGCTTCCGTTGCGCTATCGATGAATTTGGCGAGAGGCGTGCAGGGCGGGACAACGGCGTTGTTTTTCGCGTTTCGTCCGATGTAGGAAAAGCGTAAATAGCTTTTTGCGGCGAGGACGGCTTCGAGCAGCAGGAGGCAATCTTCGTCGCGCGCGGTACGGTCCCATTCGAGATTTTTGGGCCATTGCGCAATGAGATCGAGGGCGGACTTTCGGGTCGGACGCGGGAATTCTCCGGCGTTCATTCCGGCAATGTAAATGGCTTTGGCCGGGATATTGCGCAGGGGCTGAAGGCGGCAGAAGGTGATTCTTCCGCGTAGCATTCCGAATCCGCGACTATTCTCCCAGGAGCGGTTTTCGAGCATGGACACCACGGTTTTCAGTGTGACTTCTGCAGCGTCGAATCCGGCGGTTTCTGCGGCCGCACGCACGGAATCGATGGCATCGGCGAGCAGGGATTCCTCTTCACCTTCTTCGTCCGAAAACTCGAGCAGCTTATCCGCCAAATCGCATTTCAGGAAACGGCACCATTCGGCGACGCTTTTTCGGCCCCCGACGTAGTAAGCGGCGAGTTGCCGGGCGGCGTCGTGGAGGCGGGCGAATTTGCCCAGTAACTCGGCGGCGTCCTCGGGGAGGTTTTCGGCGGGAAGGATATGCCGCGTGGCTCCGATTTTGAGAGGTGCAACGACTTCGGATTCGTCGTCTCCCATCATGACGCCGAGTGCGCAGCGGCGCATGCCGAAGGCCCAGGAATTATTGTAGGAGGCTCGTGCTGCGTGTTCTTTGTTGTCGACGGAGGCTGGATGTTCGCCGAGGATTTTTCGGGCGCGGGCATCTTCGTCGATGCCCCAGCGTGCATTCGATTCGCTGAGTATTTTTTTCAGAGAATCAATCTCCTGTTCGTCAAGTTTCAGGGCGCGGGCAAGCGGTGCGGCATCCAACAATGCTAGCATTTCGCTGAGGCGCACATCGCCTTGCGCGAGACGCAGTAGGCTTAAAAACGCGGAAATCCCGCTGAAGCGTTCCGGCCCCGTACTGTCGGCGAGCGAGAAAGGAAATTCGCTACCTTCGAAGACGGCGCGGATGAAAGGCGCGTAGGCATCGATGTCCGGGAGCATGACAAGGATGTCGCGGGGGCGCATTGTGCGATCGCGGGCGCAGAGGTCGCGGATGTCGTCGCGCAGAATTTCCATTTCCCGCATTCGGGAATGGGCGGCGTGAATGCGCAGGGAAAGGCTGTCACCGGCGAGAGCCTTCGCCGTTTCGTCCGGAGCGGGGAGCTCGGTGTTGCCGGATTCTCTGACGTTGTTTTCCCGGATGTCCGCCTGAATCCGGTGTAAAAGCGAGTCGTCTGCGGGGGCGCTGTCGCCGTTGGGGACGCTGCCGAGGAAATTGTTTTCGATGAGCTCTCCGGCGAGCGCGCGGGCGGCTTTCCCCCAGGTGGTCAGCAGTTCGTTGCCGCGTTCGATAAGATTTTTTTGAGAGAGGCTTGCTTTGCGATTGCGGCTTTCGATCCAGAAATTGTCGGAAAGATTGTGGTAGTAAAAAAGTATCTCCGTATGCTGCGAGAGTTTTTTCAGCATCTCGAAGTGTGTCCGAGGCAGAGCGGTCGGCGCGAACACGAAGAGGCGCCGGGGCAGTTCAGCGGCTATCGCTTCCGTATCGACTTCGTAAAAACGTTGGTAACGCAGTGCGGGAATTTCTTCATCCCGGAGAGCAAGGCATTGCCACAGGTGCTTTTGGCGTTCGTATTCACGCTTGAATTCGGGAGACGCGTCTTTGAGTTCGGGGATGTCTTCGCCGCGGCACCACGCAACAATCATTTCCGTACGGAAACTTTGATAGCGCCAAAAGAGGTCGGCGAGCGTTTGGGCCGTCAGAATAAAATCTTCTTCGCGGTTTTCGCGGAAGGGGAAGCGCAGGGCTTCCGGCACGGAAGATTCCGGCGCATGAATTTCCCTAAGCGTTTTAAAAACGCGCCAGGCGAGAGCGTCGCGGTCAAAGCTACCGACGCCGGGCGCGGTGTTGCCGTTTTCGCTGATGCGGTTGAGAAAGCTTTCCGGCGAAACGAATCGGATGTTGGCGCAAATGCCGTTGTTTTGCGCGAGATAATGTTGCAGCCAGATGCGCTGAGCGTAATTCGTGATTAAGACGGTTTCCGGGACGAGCGGATCTTCCCGCCGGGCAATTTCCCGCGCCAGATTTTCCGCCAGCGTTTCAATCGAATACGCGGGAAAAAAGCGGAAATTGTCACAGCGGAAGCCCATTCGGAAAGCGGCTTAGAATTTGCGGGAAAGGCAAAAGCGATTGTTGTCGGCTAAGAGTAGGGCGCCGGCGATGGCGATTACGTAAATCCCCAGAGTTCCCGCGGAACCGGAAGTATCGATGAGCGAAAGTCCGAAGCTCAGGGCAACGAAAATCAAACCGAGCACAAAGAGAGAAATGCGCGTTGCGATGCCGAGCAGAAGCGCAAGTCCGCAAAGAATCAGTGCAGGTCCGAGCGCGTAATAAAATGCCTGCAAAACCCATTCCGGAAAAAGGGCGTCACCGAGCAAACGCTCGAATTCGCGCGCGGGAACGCCGTTGTAAAATTCCCATGCGTAATTGCGGACAAGCGTCGAGCTCATTTCGCCGGTTTCGGGGTTTTCTTCAAAGACCTTTTCCGCACGGGAAAATTTGGCGAGCCCGCTTGCCAGGGCCGTGCAAGCGATCCAAAAGCGCAAAATTAAAAACGCAAGCGTACGCGTGCCGGAACACGGGCATTGTTGAGCAGGGGCGGAGTTGTCGTTAGAATCCATGCCTCAAGCGTTTCCGTTTTCCTCTATTCCCGCAAGATAAATAATGAGTTGCATTTATTGTCCTTGGTCGTATGAGCGTTTAAAGAATCCGTCAGACCGCTCGGGATTGGCCTTCTTTAAGCTTTAAGCGTCAGTCCCGAATCTCTATAAATCTAAGCCAAATGACTTTGCTTGCGATAAAACCGTTCCGCCGCTTCCGTCACGCCGAGGTAACGCCTCCCGGCTCGAAGAGCATCACGAATCGTGCCCTCATCCTCGCCGCGCTGCGCACGGGAACGACGCGCCTTTCCGGAGCCCTCTTTTCCGAAGACACGCGTACTATGGTCGCCTGTTTGCAGGCGCTTGGCTTTCGCGTCACCGCCGATGAGGTCCTCAAAACGATAGCAATCGACGGGCAAGGGGGAAAGATTCCCGCCGATTCTGCCGAGCTTTATGTTGCCAATGCGGGAACGACGGCGCGCTTTCTGACGGCGATGCTGGCGCTGAAGCCGGGCGGCTCCTACAAAATCGACGGTTCCGAAGCCATGCGCAAACGCCCGATGGCGGGACTGCTCCGCGCGTTGGAAAAGCTCGGTTGCAGCTTTGAGTTTCACGGCGAAAGCGACTGTTTTCCCTTTACGATGCGCACGAGCGGTGTCACGGCGCGGGATATCGATGTCGATGCTAGCGCTTCCAGTCAGATTTTGTCGGCGCTGATGCAAATCGCTCCCGTAGCCGCCACCCGAAACGATGCGGGAATTTTCGAAGTTTTTTTGAAAGGCGAAACGGTGTCCCGTCCCTTCGTGGAAATGACGGCACGCATGATTGCGCAGTTCGGCGGCGCCGTGGAAGCTCGCGGCAATACTTTCAGCTGCGGCGGTGCCTACGGTTGCGGCGACTTTGATTACGTGATTGAACCCGACGCAACCGCCGCGTCGTATTTTCAAATCCTTCCCTTCGTCCACCGCTCAAGCCAAGTGCGCATTTGCGGTTTGGATATCGACGGGCTGCAGGGCGATGCCGCGTTTGCCTCGGAATTATCAACGCCGCCCCATGATTTGCTCGCCTGTTCCCAAATTGAGGCGAGCGTGACGCGCACGGATTGCATCGTCACGGCGGGGATGGCGACGCGCGGTTTCGACATCGATTTCAATGCGATTTCAGATACTTTTTTGACGCTTGCGGCCGTGGCGCCTCTGCTTGATGCCGGAACGCCGCTGACTATCCGCGGGATTGCCCATACGCGCAAGCAGGAAACGGATCGCATCGCCGCTATGGCCAACGAGCTTTCAAAAATTCTCGGCGAAGAAAACGTTTCCCAGACGGAAGATTCGCTGACGCTTACGCCGATTGACCGTGCCGCTTTGCGCACCCGTGCCGATGCTGCTCCCGGCGGGAAAATCCGCATTGCGACTTACAAGGATCACCGTGTCGCCATGAGCTTCGGCGTCCTGGGTACCTTTGATTTGCGCGGCGACGGAACGCCGTGGATTGAAATCGAGAATCCGGAATGCTGCGGCAAAACCTTCCCGGACTTCTTTGAGGTCTTGGAACGCATTCGCGCTTAAGATGCGAAAGTTGCTGAATTTCATTGCCGGCATTCCCGCGTATTTTCGGCGGGGTTTCCGTTTTGCTTCCGAAAGCGCCGGGAAACAGTACTCTGCGGGAACCGTTATTCTGATTCACGGTTTGCTGATGCGCGAAGCCTCCATGCGCTGGTTTTCGAAGCAGCTCTCGGAGGACGGCTTTCGTTGCTTTCGCTACGATTATCCGACGAGTCGCTTAGGGATTTTCCGCCACGGAGAAATGCTCCGGGAACGGTTGACGAGACTTTTTAAAACGCTGCCGCCCGACGAAAAAATCTTTTTCGTGACGCACAGCATGGGCGGGATTTTGTTGCGCATTGCGCTTGAGAACTTGCCTGCTGCGGAGCTGAGCCGGATTGGCGCCGTCGTCATGCTCGCACCGCCGAATCAGGGCTCCTACTGGCCGGAGCGCATTCGAAAAATTTTTCCGCCGGCAAAGTATTTCAATCGCTGCCTGCCCGACCTGCGTCACACGGAAGATTCGCCCTTAAGAAAAATCCGCCTGCCTCAGAACGGAGACTTCCCGCCGCTATGCATCGTGCGCGGGGAACGCGACGCCAAAGTGGCTCCGGAACTCCTCCCGCTGCCGGGCGTTTCCGCCAAAATGCATACTGCCCCCTGCGGACATGCCGCCTTGCGCCACTCCCGCGAAGCCCTTGAAGCCGTCCGAAAATTTTTGACGAAGAAGGCGTAGAATCCGCCGTTCAAAAATGTGCAAATTGCCGATTGACTTTAAGTGAGCGACTTTTAAATTTTCCGCCATGCTATCTGACACTACCGTCCCGCCGCCTTTCGTGCCGGCCCCTAAAAAACGGGATTATTTAATTCCGGCGATTCTGACGACGTTGCTTTGCTGTTTGCCTTTCGGCGTTGTGGCAATCGTTTGCTCCGTTCGCGCCAATTCCGCCTACGATTTCGGCAAATTCGAGGAAGCGGAATCACATGCCCGCGCGGCTTTGCGCTGGGTAATTGCCGGTGTCGTCAGCGGATTTCTGGGTATCGCCGCTTATATTCTCTTCGCTGTCGGAATGGCGTTGGTGCCGACAATTTTGGAGTGCGACGGCGCTTGTGAAGAGGAGGTTCAAATCGAGTGCGAGAGCTGGGAGCTTCCGTCCGAGACGGTCATGTAGTCGGTTGATTTTTTCTTAAAAACAAAACAGATGTTGTAAACACTATGGGTAAAAAACGTGATTATTTGGTTTGGTCGATTTTATCGACGCTGTTCTGCTGTTTGCCGCTCGGAATCGTGGCCATCGTCTATTCCGTGAAGGCCAATTCCGCCTATGACGCGGGCAATGCCGAGGAGTACGTCAAGGCAGCCGATAAGGCAAAATTCTGGACGATTCTCAGCGCCGTCCTCGGATTCATTATTTCCGCTCTCGCAGTGCTCGTGCAGCTTGCAACGCTTTTCGCTCTCGGCATCGAAGAAGGCGGTCCGGTCGTCTATTAAAATCGTGGCGGAGCGCTTCGATTTTTTACGCCGGGGACTTCTCGTCCTGCTTCCTTTGGTTGTTCTCGCTCTGGCGGGAACAGCCCTTTTTTTGTGGAGCGACTTTTTTGCGGATGCGGTGAGGCGCTTTTCTCCGGGGTGCATTTCTCGTAAGTGGCTTCACATCTATTGCCCGGGTTGTGGCGGAACACGGGCATTTGTCGCTCTGATGCGGGGTGAATGGGTCGCCGTTTTTAAATATAACGCCTGGTGGCTGCCGACGGCTTGCATCCTCGCGGTCGAATACATCGATTGGGCCTTGGGAAAACTCTTTCCGCAACGTGCCTTTCCTTTTTGGCGCAAGCTACGTATCAAGCTCTTGGTCGCCTACGCCGCCTTTACCGTCCTCTACGTCGTCGTGCGCAACATCTGGCGTTTTTAGCCGTTCGCTTTTCCGCGTTGCACGGAAAGGGCACTCAATTTACTTTTTCCCCTCATGTACATTTCTCCCGAAACCCGCGCCATGATCGACGAAATCGTTCGCCGTAGCGGTCACCTTTACAAATTTATCGACGTCCCCGCCAAGCAGGAACGTATCGCCGTCCTCGAAGCCCAAATGTCTGAGCCCGGCTTTTGGAACGACCAACAGGCCGCGCAGGCCGTTATCTCCGAAAATACCTCTCTGAAGGCAACCGTGACACCGCTCGTGGCATTCCTGCGTCGCGTGGACGATCTGCAGACCTTGGCCGAACTCCTCGGGGAAACGGACGAAAACGATGCCGGCGCGGCGGACGAGCTTGCGGCGCTGGACGCGGAAGCGGGCGCTATGCTGGAAGCGATCGACTTGCTCGAAATTTCCTCCTTCCTCTCCGGCCCGCACGATAAGTCTTCCGCTATCGTCATGATTAAGGCGGGCGCCGGCGGAACGGAAGCCTGCGACTGGGCGGGCATGCTTATGCGTATGTATATGCGCTGGGGCGAGCGCCGCGGCTTCAAGGTCAGCATCGAAGACCTGCAGGACGGCGAAGGCGCCGGAATCTCTACGGCGGTTTTGCGCTTCGACGGCGAAAATGCCTACGGCTACGTCAAAGCCGAACGCGGCGTTCACCGCCTCGTACGCATTTCTCCGTTCGACGCCAACAAGCGCCGCCATACCTCATTCGCAAGCGTCGATATTGTCGCCGACATTAAGGACGATATTAACGTCGAAATTAAGGACGAAGATTTGCGCATCGACGTTTATCGCGCTTCCGGAGCGGGCGGGCAACACGTCAATCGTACGGAATCGGCCGTGCGTCTCACGCACTTGCCGACGGGCATCGTCGTGGCTTGTCAGCGCGAACGTTCACAGCACCAGAATAAGGAGCTTGCCATGCGCATCCTGAAGGCCCGCATCTACGAAAAGATGGAAGACGACAAGCGCGCCGAGATGGAAAAATTTTACGGGGAAAAGGGCGAAATCGGTTGGGGAAATCAGATCCGTTCCTACGTTTTTCAGCCGTACCAGATGGTCAAGGACCTGCGTACCGGCTATGAAACGGGCAATATCCAGGCGGTGATGGACGGCGAGTTGGATGGCTTTATCAACGCTTGGCTCCGCGCCGGCGGACCGCGCTCCCGAAACAAGGACATCAAAATTGAAGATTAGTCCGATTCGGTTTCGTAAAAAAGAAGCGTGCGTGAATTTGTTTTCACGCACGCCTTTTTTCTCCCGCTCCAAGCGGACCTGACATTATTAACTCAACCTCAAAAACACTAATAAAGCGCCGCACTTTTCGTTTTTTGTTTAGTCTTTTGTGGGTATTTTTTCGGAGGCTTCGTTTCCGGCGGATTGGCGTGATTTAATCAGAAAGAGTGCGAGCAGGGCCACGGCTCCGAGGATTCCGACGGCATGCCCGAGCGGCGCATTGTCGAGGGCAAGTCCGCCGGCCTTGTAAGGCGCGAGCAGGAAGTAGGCGATGCAGACGGCGCTTAAGAAGGCTGCGGGCAGGCTCATAATCCAGTGAGCTTGGTTGCGGGAAACCAGAAAGGCAGCGCCGGTCCACAGCGTGATGGTAGCGAGCACCTGATTGCCTATGCCCAGGTATTGCCAAATTACGGAGAAATCAACTTGGCAGGCGAGATACGCGAGGATGAAGATCGGGAGTGAGAGGAATAGGCGGCTCTTCAGCGAGTGCTGCGGCAAGGAAAATGTGTCGGCAAGGATGAGACGGATTCCGCGGAAGGCGGTATCGCCGGAAGTAATCGGGCAAATGATGACTCCGAGGACGGCGAGAATAGCCCCCGCGATGCCGAGCCAGTCGCGGCAGATGGTTTCGACGATGATTGCCGGTGTTTTCCCGGCTTGTGCCGCGGCATTCAGGCCTTCGGGACCGCCAAAGTAGGCGATGGCGACCGTCGCCCAAATGAGCGCAATGACGCCTTCCGCAATCATGGCGCCGTAGAAAATCGGCCGGACCAGCTTTTCATTGCCGAGGCAACGTGCCATCATCGGCGACTGCGTGGCGTGGAATCCGGAAATCGCGCCGCAGGAAATTACGATGAAAAGCATCGGGAAAATCATGTTCTGCTCCGGAGCGGCGTGAAAATTACGCAGCATTTCAAGGCTCAGCTCCGGAAGGATCAGCGCTCCCGAAATGCCTTTGCAGATCATCGTTCCGCCGATGCCGAGCACCATGAACAGCAAGGCAACGCAAAATACCGGATAAATCTTTCCGATCAGTTTGCCGATGGGAAGCACCGTCGAAAGCAGGTAATAGACAAAAATCAGAATCGCCCAAAAATCAAAGGACGGAACCCATGCAAGTGCAGACTCGCCGAAATATTCCCGCGTGACGTTGGCGACCATGAATTGCAACAGCCCCGCCGGGCCGTTCGTGAAAACAATCCCGACAACCAGGAGCAGAAAGGCAGAGAAAAAGATCATGAACCGCTGCATGCCGGAGCCGAGATATTTGCCGACCAGTTGCGGGAGACTCATGCCGTCGTTGCGCAGCGAGGCAAAGCCCGAGAAGAAGTCGTGCGCCGCCCCCATGAAGATGCAACCGAGAACAATCCAAATGTAGGCGACCGGGCCGTATAGCGCGCCGAGCACGGCACCGAAAATCGGCCCTAAGCCGGCGATGTTCAGCAACTGAATCAGGAAGACCTTCCACGCGGGGAGCTCCTGATAATCCACGCCGTCGGCAAGACGCCTTGCCGGAGTTTCCGTTGCGGGATTTACTCCGAAAAACTTGGCGATGAAGCGCCCGTAGAAAACATATCCGAGAATCAGCGCCGCCAAAGCGGAGAAAAATGTAAGCATAGTCAGAGAGAAAGATTGTAAGCGAAACGCCGGGAAAGAGACGGAGCCGGGAAACGCTTCCGCCGCGTCTGCGGGAGCGCTTCCCGATTACCCGGGATTTTATTTGAAGAAATCCCCGAGAGAACCGAAGCCGCCGGAAGAGGACCCGCCGGTCGAGAAACGGCGCGGAGACGAGGACGCGTTGCGGTCGTCGCGCCGCCCGCCAAAGCCGCTTCCGCCGAAACCGCCGCGGCGCGGACCGTTCCCGCGGCTGTCGCGGTCGGCAAAGCTTTCGCGTGCGCTTCGGGCGGATTTCTCCGGATTCGTCTTCATCGAAAGCCCGATGCGGCGGCGCGGAATATCGACTTCCATGACCGTAACGGAAACCTTTTGGCCGACCTTAACGACTTCCGCCGGATCTTTCACGAAGGTGTCCGAAATCTGCGAAACGTGAACAAGCCCGTCCTGGTGAACGCCGACATCAACGAAGGCACCGAAGGCCGTCACATTCGTCACCACGCCGGGCAGACGCATACCTTCCTTTAAATCGGAAATTTCGTGAACGCCTTCCTTAAAGGAAAACACTTCGAACTTTTCGCGCGGGTCGCGGCCGGGCTTTTCCAGTTCCTTCAAAATATCTTGGAGCGTGGGCAGACCGACGTCGTCCGAAACGTATTTTTTCAAATCGATACGGGAGCGCAACTTGCCGTCGGAGAGCAGGGCGGGAACGTCGCAGCCCAGGTCGGCGGCCATTTGTTCGACGAGCGCGTAGCGTTCCGGGTGAACGGCGGAGGCGTCGAGCGGGTGCTCGCCGTCGCGGATGCGCAAAAAGCCCGCACATTGTTCAAAGGCTTTTTCGCCGAGGCGCGGCACCTTCTTCAGATCCTTACGGGAACGGAAAGCACCGTGTTCGTTGCGGTAGGCGACGATGTTGGCGGCAATACTCGCGTTCAGACCGGAAACGTAGCTCAAGAGCTGCTTCGAGGCCGTATTTACTTCCACGCCGACCTTGTTTACGCAGGAAACGACGACGTCGTCGAGCGAGCGTTTCAGTGCGACCTGATTTACGTCGTGCTGGTATTGACCGACGCCGATACTCTTCGGGTCGATTTTCACGAGTTCGGCGAGCGGGTCCATGAGACGGCGACCGATGGAAACGGCTCCGCGCACGGTCACGTCTTCGTTCGGAAATTCTTCGCGCGCCACTTCGCTGGCCGAGTAAATCGAAGCGCCGCTTTCGTTGACAACGACGACCGGAATCGAGGCGGGAAGGCCGCAACCGCGGACAAAGCTTTCCGTTTCGCGGGAAGCCGTACCGTTTCCGATAGCAATGGCCTGGATTTTAAATTGATGGCAGAGAATGCGAACGCGGTTTTCTGCGTCGGCGTATTGCGCGGAAGAACCGGCGGTCGGGTAAATGACTTCGTGGTGAAGCAATTTTCCCTGCGCGTCAAGAACAACGAGCTTGCACCCCGTACGGAAACCCGGGTCAAGCGCGAGCACGCTCTTTTGGCCGAGCGCCGGAGCCATCAACAGCTCGGAAACATTCGAAGCGAAAACGCGAATGGCCTCTTCATCTGCACGTTCCTTGGATTTCAAACGCGCTTCGGTTTCGAGCGACGGGCCGAGCAGGCGCTTCCACGAATCGTGAGACGCCGTACGCACTTCGTTGCCGCAAGCCCCGTTGCCGCCGACAAAGATTTTGTCCAAACGAGAGAACGCCTCGTCCTCGTTGACCGTAATGCGGAAAAACAGGAAGCCTTCCTTTTCCCCGCGGCGAATGGCAAGCACGCGGTGCGACGGCGCGGCGGCAAGCGGCTCGCTCCATTCAAAATAATCCTTGAATTTCGCACCTTCGGTTTCCTTGCCTTTGATGACTTCGGAGGAGAGTTCCGCCGTTTTTTCGTAAATTTCGCGGCAGGAGGCACGAGCCGTTTTATCGTCGGAAATACGTTCGGCGAGAATGTCGCGTGCGCCGGCGAGGGCGGCGGCAACGTCGGGGACTTCCTTGTCCGGAGCGACGAATTTAGCAGCCTCGGCAGCGGCATCGGCGTTTTGATTGGCAAAGAGGAAATCGGCGAGCGGTTCGAGACCGCGTTCGCGCGCAATCGTCGCACGCGTGCGGCGCTTCGGTTTATACGGCGCGTAAATGTCTTCGAGCTCGGTTGAGGTTTTTGCTTTTTCGACGGCGGCTTTCAGTTCCGGCGTGAGGTGTTTGTTGTCTTCGAGCGATTTGAGGATGGCGGCGCGGCGGGCATCGAGTTCGCGGAGTTGGTCGAGACGGTCGCGAATCGTTGCGATTTGGACTTCGTCCATTTCTCCGGTCGCTTCTTTACGGTAACGCGCGATGAAGGGCACGGTCGCGCCTTCGGCGAGGAGTTTCGCAACCGCCATGACGCGCGTCACGACAAGGTTATTTTCCTGCGCGATGCGCAAAACGTAGTCGGAAAGTGTAATTGTGTTTTCGGTAGGTGCTTCAGCCATAAAAATTGCGGCCTATTCCATAGATTTTTTTCTTTCTGCGCGACAGCTTTTTTTGCCCTCTGAAAACGGTGGAGAGTTTTCCCTCACAAAGGCTTCGCGACCCTGTATCTCTCTAATACGGCAACGTCGTGAGCGTTTCGGTAGGACATGCATAGAATTGCCGGCGAGAGATAAACGTTGAGCTTTATCAAAAAAAGTATATTTTTGTACACTTAAACTCTTTTTAACACATGAATAGGAAGCTCTATCAAAAGAAAAAGCTTTCGCTTGCTGCGCTATGTGAGGGAAGGTACTGCTGTTCGCGCTTGAAGAAAATTTCCGTTTTCGGTTTTCTCTTCGCCGCGGCCGGGCAACTGTTCGCTACCCCCCCCTATGCTCACCAACAGTGTGATGTTCTGCTGTATCCCATTGCAGATACGCTACTGATTTCGGATTCCTTGTCTTCGGAGCGCGAGATGCGGGGCAAGGTCAATTACACTCCGGTTTTGCGTAGAATGAGTGCTGTCAGCGGGAAGCAAGCCCGTTACGGTTCCCGAACCTTAAGCGAGGAGGAAGAGAAGCGGCTCGAATTGCTGCTGAGGGAGCGCCGCCGCTCACATCTCTATTACTTTGATGGCATTGATATTTTTTCGCGTCCGTTTGTCCGCATACTGCCAAAGCGCCGAATTCTCCGGAGCGTCGCACAAATGCAAGAGGCGGAAACAGAATCCTTGGAGGAAAAAACGCATTTAACGGCTTCGTCGCAAAACGAGGAACGTGCTTCGGTTGCCGTGACGGAAGAGCAGGGCGTTATGTGTAGTCCGGCGGTTATGACGCTCGCTCTTCGCGATACGTCTTACGCAACAGCGCCGGTCGCCGACGAGCCGACAAGCGGTTCGAATAATCCCGGAACACCGAACTCGTCCCTCGTAAATGAAAAGGGAGAGTATATAGGAAGCGGAAATATCGAAGTTGCGTACGACAACGGATATAGTATCAGTAACAACAAGAATAATTGGACTCAGACAGGCAACAGCGGTTCTTTGAATCTTCACAAATCTATTAAGGCCTCTTACAAAGATGCTGAACAAACGACTGTTGTTTTGAAGGAAGGTAAGATTTCCGGCACCAATCCCATCTACCTCGCTATCGACGGAGCAATTACTACTAAGGAGATTGTTATTGCATCCGGGAATTACCAATTTTTTCCGGCGCAAAACGGTGGGACCGGAGCTGGCGTGCAAGACGGAGGAATCGGAAGCCCTTCGACCCCTACCGACTGGGATACGGACCTTTATGTTTGTGCCGGTGCAGGTTTGACGCTTACGGACGACAATCACTACACGGGAAATACATATATTTATGGAACGGTCAATCTCGAAGGAGAGCCGCTAGCCAAAAAAGACAATGACAAGATAATTTTTGATGAGTTCGGGAACGTAATCGTTCAGAGCGGGAAACTCGGCACCGGAGATGTTTACGTTTATCAAGGAGGGACGCTCGTCATCGGGACGGGACACCTCAATAACAGCAGTCTCAACATTAAAGGCGGAGAGGTTACACTCGGGGAACCGCTTCTCAACGATGAAGAAAAATTTAAAGGAGAACTCATGGGATACACGCTTCTGCAAAACGTTGCGGGTGTCCACGGTTCCCTAAACAGCGAGCACCCCGTTGCCGTTCGCCTCGGCGCTGACGGATCCGGCGGCACCTTGGACCTTACCGGAAGTTGGGCAAACGGATACTACCAGCTTTACAGCGGATTATTGACATCGACGCCGCCGGAGACGCCGCATAAACACTATGACGAAAACGGGAACCTCATCACGGATCAATGCTATAACGGAAAAATTTCCGGGAAAATAGACATCGACATCGCGGCCGGGGATACGCTTGAAATCCACAACATTATGTTCACGCGAGACCTTGATCTATCCGGAGGTATTCACGAACATAAGGCGACGATTGAAAACGGCGGCCAATTAAAGCTGACCGGTTCGACTGACATGAAGCTTCATGAGCTGACCCTGGAATTGGGGCTGTTGGATTTGAACAATGCAACGACGCCCATTCTCTTTGAAAATTACGAAGGCACAAGTCTTGCCGTTAAAAAATTAAGCGTTAACGTCGATGACGCCACTTTGGCTACACTGATTGCGGAGTCCGAAAACGGGCGGGTTGCTTATCAGGCAATTTCGATTGTCGATTCGAACGGAAACATTCTTGAAAATGAAAACATGTCCGAATACGTTACGGCGGAATTTATCTCTGTGGCAGTCAACGACGGATCCCGATGGAAGGCGGAGGTCGATCCGGTAACGGGAACACTCTATTTTATGACGATTCCCGAGCCGATGGCCGCATTAACGCTTGGTCTGTTTTCTGCGGCTTTGGCGGGAACCCGGCGCAGGAGAAACCGCCGCTAACGTCGCTTAGGCATTCAAACGGGAATCGACGGAGTCTCCGTGCGGAAATCGGTGAGGTATGAAAATTTCCTTTGAGGATTGCTTCGGATTTGCCGAATACCGGCGTGCAGCATCCGGGAAGTGGATTCTGCGCCCGCGTTGGAGACGCATCGGAATTGCGCTAGTAACACTCGGGCTCGTCATTTATCTCGCACAGGCGTCTTTCCTGTTTTACCGGGATCGCTATGTCCGGAAAATTAAGGAAACCTCCTTCCCCGAAATGCTGGTCTATCCGTTTTCACGGGAAGTTCAGGCAGAACGGCGCAATCTTTATTCCGACGAGCTTATCGGGGAAGCGAAGCAGGAAACCGACCCGCACAAGGGTTTCAATTTGGTCCGGCGCGGCTTACTTCAAAATGCCGGACAGCCGGACGGGCGTATTTTTTACTCCTACGTCCTTTTCCTGCAACGTCGTCCCCGGGCGGCGTTAGAATTTTTGCGCGAGGGCTTGGCAACGTATCCGGACACCATTCTGAAACACCCGGAATACGTCCGCTTCTTCGCCCGTCAATGTCTTACGCATTTTGAAGACACCCTGTTAATTGAAACAGCGGATGCATTTTCCGCTCACCCGTCCATCTCCCCGGAAAACCGATTCGTGCTCTGTAGTTTTGCGGCCCAGGCGGAAATTGCTCTCGGACGGTTTAAGGCCGCAGAGACACGATTGAGTACGCCCCCGCTGTCCGGGACGGACAGTGCCGCGTTTCTGAAAGCTCATATTGAGCGGGAACGCGGAAATACGCATGCGGCGATTTCAATTCTCCAAAGTCTTAAATCCCGCTCGCCGAACTTAGATTTAGCCATTGCCCGGGATTTGCGGGAAGTAGGAGAAAGCGAAAGAGCGCTCGAGCTACTGACAAAAGCTTCGCTCATGGCGCGTGAGGATCCGTCGGCACTTGCACAAATTATCGACGAGCTTGCCAAAATTAAACTGCCCGCCGCCGCTTGGCGTAGAGATGCCCTCGAGAAGGATTTTTTTGAACGATACAAAACAGACCCGACGGCGCTACGGTTGCTCTGTGTTTACGCCGCCAAGCGGGATGATATCCATACCGTGGAATACTGCCGCGCTCAGGCGGAGAGTCGGGTTTTCCCGAATTTTTACGATTTTATTTTAATTTACGTGGAAACGCTTTTGCGTTCCGGGGATGTCTCGAGGGCTTGCAAAGAGCTGGATAAGATTTTCGCCGACAAGGAGCTTTGGGTCAAGGAGGAGGAAGCTGTTTTAAACGGGTTGAACGCGGTTGCGCTCTATGCAAACGGCGAGCGGGAACTGGGCGAAATGTTTTTGTCAAAGGCTCAAAATGATACACGCCTTAGCGTCGCCCAAACAATCGCGATTTCAAGGGCCTTTCGGGTCGGAGGAAATGCGGAAATCGGGCTTCGGGTATTGGAATCCCGGTTCGAACTCGAGCCGCACAATCCGGTTCTGCTCCATGAGATTTTGGATTATGCAGCGACCGGCGCGGATCCGGTAACTTTTTCGCGTTATGCCCCTAAACTCATTGGGATGCGTCGGCCGCCGCGTGAGCTTTTGGAAAAGTTTTTAAGGTTTGCCCGAAGCGATTGCTTCTTTTTTTCTCCGGACCAGGAAAAGGTATGCGAATTTCTTCAAAACCTGTTGACGGAGAAGTCTTGTCCGGAATCTTCGTAACACAGCCCTGCGATTTTTGTCGCGATTCGTTTTAGCACCGACGCAGCAATAAAAAAACGCTCCCGGCGGTGAGCGGCGGGAGCGTTTGCTTTGGACGAATCCTAATTAGCCTTCGATGGCGGCAATATCCGGCTCGAAAGCGATTTCGATGCGGTATTGCTGGCCGGGGCGCAATTTCAGCGGGTGGTTGCGCGTGAAGGTCTGGTAGTAGTAAACCTTGCCGTAGCGGGTACGGTGGTTCGGGTCCTGCGAAACGTCTTCATAGGCGAGCCATTCGCCCTGGAAGTCATCCTTCGGAATCGTGCACCCGAGGCTCTTTTCGCCGAGGCGGAAGGAGTTGCCGAGGTGGTAGCGGCTGTGGCAGGCCGCGAGCGGCATGACCATGCGCATTTGCGCAAGCTCAACCGGCTGCTTCACCGAGAGCGTGTAGCGGGCCGTCATCTTTCCGCCGAGGAATTCCCATTCGACGCGCATGGAGCCGATGCCGGGGACGATTTTTTCGTCAACCGTGATCAGTTCCGGTTGTTCGTAGGAAACCGTGAACGCGTTCTTCAGGCCGATGCGCGTTGCGATGTTTTTCGCGTAGAACGAGGGCGTGAAGGTGTTTTCGCCGATGGTGAATTCGGGGATAAATGCGGGAACGTACTGAGCGACCGGGACGTCGAAAATGCCCGGCATGTGCGGGAACGCGAGCGAATCGGAGCCGCCCTTGGCGCCGCCGGAGACGATCGGAATCTGAACGTGCAGATTGGTTTCCGGGTTCTGGTAAACGATGAGTGCCTGTTCCTTGCGTCCCGACTTGTCGAAGGTGACCGTGCGGCAAGCCGCGCGGTTATTCTTCGCGGGGAGTTCCGCTGCGAGCGAACCGCCGACCGTCTTGGCGAGGCGGGACCACTGGCAGAGGTAACGTGCGGCGTCGAAATTCGCGATGCGCGTCGTGTGTGCGGCATCCGTGTCGCGTTCGCCGTCGCGGATAACGAGCACGCCCTGTTCCTGGTCGAGGTAGGTGACAAAGAAATAGAGGAAGAGACGGCGGAGAATATCCTTGTAGAGCGGCATCTTGTCGGCAGTGATCCAGCCGTCGCGCATCGACTGCAGGATGATGCTGATGAGGTGCATCTGGCCGTAGGCACCCGTACCTGCGCCGAAGCACCAGCCGAGACCGTCCTGGCGGACGATGTCCGGAATGAGCTTCAGGTATTTTTCCGCGTAGGTGCGGAGCGTCGGGAGTTTGCGTTCACGCAGGTGGATATTGGCGTGAAGCTGGAGCGACTGACGGATGAAAACGTATTGGAGGACCCCATAAGCGTCGTAGCAGCCGCCGAGTGCGCCCGGTGCGTTGGGATCGCGTGCGGCATCATCGCAGAACCCGCCGGAGGAATTTGCCTTGATGCGTTCGACGAAGCGTTCGATGAGGCTGCCCGTTTCGTCTTTCTTGGAAAGACCGAGGGAGAAACGCGTCACGGCCTTGCCGACGTTGAAGGCTTGGCGGTGGTCGTTGTAGTCGGTGCGCACGAGGAGGCGCTTATCGAGCAATTCCTGAGTCGCGGCATCGAGCTTGGACCACGGGATGTTGCGGTCTTTGGAGGGACCGAAAGAGAGTAAGCCCAACGCCGCGTACGCGAGCCCGTTTTCGGACTCGGTTTCCTGATTGAGTTGGGCGGAAACGCATTTGGCGACGAGCTCCGTGAGGTTGTGCTTGCCGAGTTGCGTTTCGTGGGTCGCGCGGTAGAATTCTCCGAGCGCGAGGGCGGCGTGGCCGGATTCGTCCGTGCGGGGGCTTTCTCCGGGAACGGGAGCAATCGTCCCGTCTGCGTTAATGGCTTCGATATTATGGCTCAGGATAGCGCGAGCCATGTCCATGCATTGTTCTGCAAAATTATGCATTTGTGCGGGTCCTATGTTTTAGAAAAGTATCGTTCAATTCTCGCTATCCGACTCGAATAAGTCGAATAAATTCTGCGTTCGTTTTCGTCTTTTTAAGGCGTTCAGTCATCGCTTCGGCGATATCCTCGGGTTTTCCGGCGAGCATGGCGCGGCGCAGGAATGACGCGGCTTCCAAGGCGTCTGGGCGGAGAATCTGTTCTTCGCGGCGCGTTCCCGAGGCGTTCAGGTTGATGGCCGGCCAGATGCGAAGCTCGGCGATTTTCCGGTCAAGGACGATTTCCATGTTTCCCGTTCCCTTGAATTCTTCGAAGATCAGGTCGTCCATACGCGAGCCCGTCTGAATCAGCGCCGAAGCGACAATCGTCAGCGTTCCGCCTTCTTCCGTAGCGCGTGCCGAAGCAAAAATCTGGCGCGGTTTTTCGATGGCTTTTGAATTAAGGCCGCCCGTCATCGTATTGCCGCGCGGTGCCGCATTGTTGTAAGCGCGCGTAAGGCGTGTCAGCGAGCCAATAAGCAGAACGACGTCCTGTCCGACTTCCGCCAGGCGGCGGGCACGCTCGATACAGATTTCCGCGAT
>JAZRTJ010000014.1:0-41793 GCA_045651925.1 Candidatus Spyradenecus sp.
GGGTACTTGTTCCCGTACTTGCGGGATCAGTTATGGGGGTCCCCCACGCTGCAGGCGCATCGATGAGCAAATGACGATTTCTCAACTCGTTTTTTTCGCCCAGAAGTAAGTTCCGGAAAAAGCGGTTTAAAAATTCAAAATTCGGCGTGATGCCTTTTTTCACGTTGCGATAGTTGGCGCGAACGAGTGCGTTGCGAAAGTACCACGAATGCCGTTCAAACAAGGTATTGTCCGCCTCGAAGCCGATAGAACGCAGATATTTTATAAGAAAAATAGCCGTCGTCCGCGTATTGCCCTCACAAAAAGGATGAATCTGCCACAAGCCGGAAACAAATTTTGCGATATGGGCAACGGTTTCGCTCAGATTCAGATTTGAATAGGAAAACTTGCCTTCCTGCACGATATCGTATTCCAAGGTTCGCAGGAGCTCCTCGCAGCTGACATACAACACGGTGTCGCCGCGCAACACCCATTCCTTCTTGGTAATATCAAACGGACGCACCCGCCCCGCATGATCAAATACGCCCTCAAAAATACGCCGATGTGTCGCAAGGAAGCCGGGAACGCTAAACGAAAACGATTGCTCGCTGAGGAGCTTCGCAATGTTCACGGCGACCTTATCCGCTTCCCGCTCTTCCGCCTCATCCGGAAGACGTGCCGTGCGCGTTTCGTAGTAATTGCGGACTAAGTCCTGCGCGTCATCGATAGAAATTTCGCCTTCAATATGCCGCTGAGCCGTTTCCTTTAAGTATTCGGAGACATGAAGCCCGTCAACAGCCTGCAAGCCGATTGCGGTTTTCCACGCAGAAACACGTTCCCGCGTATGCGGCTCACTCACGCGAAGATATTCGTCGAAATTAGAAAATTTCGCTTCATCTTCCCGCAAATATTCTTCGAAATCCATCGGTCTTCATTGTGTCCGAAAAGCCTCGGAAACGCGAGAACAAAGGGGAATTTTAGTGAATAATGAATAATTATTGCTTTCGTTTTGCAGAGCAAAACGCACAAAGCGTTATTCGTTATTCACTATTCATTATTCACTAAAACAGCTTCCCGCTCCCGCCAAGTAGCCGGCATTACGAGCTACGCGCCTTCCCATTCCTCCCATTATTCCACGCGCAAATCCCGCAACCCAACACATTCGCAAAAAACACGGGAACGCTTCAGCGTTCCCCACAGCCTCAGAAAAAAATAACTCTACTGTTTCTATTACGCCGCGTGTAAGAAATCCCCCAAATCCTCCACCCTCTGCGCGGGAACGCATGGGACAGACAGCTCCTCGGCAAGCTCCCTCACCTCGCCCACGGCCTGAAAAACACGCTCATCGTAAACCATCGCCATATCCATACGCTCATGTGACTTTTTTAGCAGAGACCAGCGCCGTGCCCACAAGTCCACAACATCCAACTGACGACTTTTCTGATCGAAAGTTTTGATAATGCGTTCCCGCTCCGCCGCCTCAAAATAAAAATCGACACTCACCCTTCGTTTTTGCGAAATGGGAATTTCCTTTCTGCGGACAAACTTCACTTTGTTTGCGTAAAGAGCACCCTCGATCTGCGCAACAGCAACGGAATCTTCCTGTACAACGCGGTCCTGACGGTAAATCAAATGCGCCACAGAAGCCAAGCCTTCTGCGAAAATTTGAATCTCTTCCGGGGGAAGCGGTAGCGAAAGCACCTTCTCCAAAGATGCCCCGCGAATCCTAAATCCGAAAAATTCACAACGCTCCTGCAATAATTCTTCGATGAAGCCGCCATTTTCCGCCTGCAATCCGCGCATCGTAAGCCAACTCAACGTATCGCCGCCGTCACTCAAAATGACCTTGCCCGGCGTTATCTCCTTAGCACGAAGCACGACTTGAACGCCGTCCGGCATCATCACCGGCATCGTCCAGCAAAGCCCGCCGCCATACGGCTTTACCGACAGCGATTCATTCCAAAATGCGGACATTCCCGCCCGCAAATCCATCTCATTCAAATTGAAAGTTTTTGCGCCCATGATTTTCAGAGAAGCGTATCTTCAGTTTCAAGTTCAATATTCCAACGTCGGGCACAGGCATAGTGAAATCCCTGTAGATCGACGAACTCATTTTCAAAACCCGGGAGCGGAACATGCTTGTTGTGCTCCTCGTCATTCGTCGGCTTTTTCCAATCAATCACATTTTCATGCCAACCTTCGGGAATATGTGTTTTGTAAAACTTCTTTTTCTCAATCGGAGAAAAATCAATTCCGCGCACACGCTTCTTTTCCAGTAGCAACGCGGCATGAAAAGAGTCCGTTTCCTGAGGGTTGCCGCCGACACTGTAATCCATCGGCGGCAACGTCTGCTTCGTTCCCGCCAAGCTCGTGTAAATCTCCCGCGTCGAATCCCGCTTCTTCTTAAATTCCAAAACCGCTCCCTCGCGGGAACGCTTCGGAGTTCTCACCAATTCCGCAACTTCCTGCGGCGTGTATTTCCAAAGGTAGGTCATCACAATATCCTAACAAATATTGTCAAAAAATTTTTTCCTCTAGCGCTCTACACAAACTGTCAAAACTTGATCTTCGATGCTCTATTAACTTTATCTCATTTTTTCTCTTTAAACACTGAGACAAAAATGTTTTTACTCTCACCTCGTCAAAGCATTTGCCCGAATCTTCAAAAATAGCCTTAATTCTTTTTGTCCACTTCTTTTTTTTGTAGTTGAGGTTCAGAATATGCTTGCAATCAACTCCAAATTCAGAAGCAAGCTCACGTGCATAAACATCAGGATCTATCAAATCTTCTATCTCAGATTCTTTTAACCCATTCATTGTAATACAGGTATACTCACTATCTGAAATTATCTTATTTTCCAAAAGCGTATTTATCGCGTTTTTTCCAGCCTCATCTCCATCAACACAGACATGTACACTACACAAATTATATCGCATGAATTTGACATAATTTGAGACAGATGAAGTCCCTCCCACGCTTGAAATATGCAATCGTCTTTCATCTATCGCCTTTTTCAATTTTTTAGAAAAGAGAGAAAACAGGTGTGGCAAAATATTTTCATCACTACCCCCCTCTACGATCAATACAACATCTGCTGCAATCAAATTATCCGATGGAGAAACCCCTAGAACTTCTCGAACCTCCGAAATTTTTGAAGCCTCCATTGCTTTATTATCTTTCACGATAATGTTCATATGAGGATTTTGCGTTTCAACGAACAGAGGAGAATGCGTAGTCAAAATCAGTTGATTCTTTTCTGAAATTCGCCTTAAGACACTACGAATTTCGTGTATCGCATTCGGGTGAAGGTGGGACTCGGGTTCCTCAATCGCGAGAATAAAGTCTTCAGAAGACGAAGAATTTAAGGAAACATACTGTGCGAGACAAAGAGCAACAAGACTTTGGACCCCTGAGCCTTTTCTCTCTAAAAGAGTATTCACGCCATCATCTACTTCGACTCGACAATCGTAGAGCCGCGGACGTAAAGGTTGCCGATATCCTCTTTGCCCCAAATCAATGACGGCATTCTGCACGCTAGGGATAAACTGCTGAAGAGAATTTCGAACGTCCTCTGATATTTTCTTCAAGTGGGGACGATATAACTCCCTCAGCTGTTCTTGCAGCCTTTCATAAGCTTCGCTTTGGCTAATCTTTCTGGTCTCAATAAACAACAGATCTTCAATAATAGAATTTGCCATTGACGCTGTTCTTTCCGCGTCAATATAGCAGATATAGATCTTTTTTGTTATAAATTGAGCAATTCCGAGCATATTTCTTGATGCTGCTTCACTGCAATGCTCACACGTCGTTACAAATTCAAATAAGACTTGCCACTCTGTAACACAAAGACGAACGGATATCGTATCCGACAGCGGATCACCTACTTCTTTCTTAAAATCTTTTTCTTCCTCCTGGCTGAGCGAAAAAGTTAACTCAAAATGGCTTTCTTTCTTTTCTTCCTTCTTGCATTGTAGACTTATCGGATAGTCAAGATTAGAACTATAATTATAACCTCGCCCAATAGGATCCGGAGAATAAACAAGAGTATTTCCTTTCGCGGTCGTTTTTCCAGGATCTTCTGCAATAGCTGCTAGGATTTTCAATGATAAAACAAGAGCTTTTAAAAGGTTTGATTTGCCTTGATTATTAGGTCCAACGATTATTGTTCTATTCTTCAGCTCAAACGAGCTCGAGGACACAATACTTCGGAATCGTTCTACTGTAAATTTTTGTAATCTCATATCTGTTCTCGCATTATTCAATCATTAAAAATTTTCATAGGCACCATTTCTTGCGCCCTCTTTAGTGACTGTATTTCTCGTCCTTTGAGAAATTTGAGGTCGTTCAAAGTCTCAAACTCTGTGTTAAATTTCTCAAGAATTTTTAAGCCCGGAATTTGAATTTTAACGTCATTTAGCAACGAGCTTAAGTCCAAGTTCTTCACTCCATTGGAGCTATTTTCCAAGGTGAACAAAAAACCCGTATTGTA
This sequence comes from Candidatus Spyradenecus sp., assembly GCA_045651925.1. Classification (GTDB taxonomy): domain Bacteria; phylum Verrucomicrobiota; class Verrucomicrobiia; order Opitutales; family UBA953; genus Spyradosoma. Next base: position 4,470 of record JAZRTJ010000014.1, read on the forward strand.
AAGGTGCGTTAACGTTGCGTAGACAAAAATTTCATATTCCGGCTTTGATTTAATCACTCGACAGAAATTTGAACAAATCATGTTCGCGGGAACACACTTACACGCATGATTCGTTACAAGAAAAGTTCTCCCTGTCGATTGCGTCGGGCCTCCTCCCGAGATTTCAATTACGATATCGCGAGGAAGTAATTTTCGTGTTCTTAGATTTTTCTCTAAAATATACCTCTTAGGCATACTAACATTGCCGACAGAAATTTGAGGAATATCAGTGCCTCGAATACAATAGACTTCCGATTGATAATTTGCGACGGGAGCATCCTTACCCCAATCTCCCCCCAAAGAATTGACGACGCACTCTCCCAGCGTTCCCGTGTGCCAGCCGGGGGGAAGGCGGTCGGGGTCGATGTTGTCCACGAAGGTGCGGCGATAGAGGGTTTGGGCGGCGGATTCGAGGGAGGAAATGAGGCGTTCATTGAGGCGGATGCGGCGCGTGAGGGTTTCGTATTCGGCAACGATTTCGCGTTGGCGGAAAATCGGAGGAATCGGCAGTTTTAAGTCGCAAAAATCTTCCCATGTCAAACTCCCGCGAACACCGCCAACAGCGTAGAAGCTCGCCTCGCGGTCAAATTCACTCCGTGAAAACCACATCATCAGATATTTCGGAAGAAGCGTTCCCGTGTCGATAACTTCAAACATCGGATAAGCCGGAGACATAATTGCCGATTCTTCTTCAAACATTGCAATCGGCATTTTCCCGTCACGACTGACCTGCATAAGACTGCATGCAAACTGTTCCCGCCGAATAACTTTGTAGTTAGACAAATCCGTTCCGATAACATTTGCCACAGACGGGATGAATGCTTTGTCAATCGTAAGTCCGACAAGGTTCGTTACCGCCAGATCGCGGTTACGGGAATCGACTTCGCGGATGTAATCGCCGAGACGTTTGTAGTGGGTTTTATTCATCAGAGCACATCCTCCCTGTTGAAGATGTCGAGATACTTTTGAAAAACAAAAAGTCGATTTCGGCTTTGTTTTGTCGCTTCCGAAATCAATCCGTCTTCGCACATTTTCTTCACAAGATCGTTTGCCGATTTGTAAGTAATACCGCACACGCTTGCCGCCTGTTCCACTGTAGAGTAGGGATTTTTCAGCATCGCATGAAGCAGGAGGATTGCAGAAGTGCTCCGGCGTCCGTAGCGTTCCCGTATAAGAATCTCGGAGTTTTCTTTAAGCCGGAGGATTTCAGCCAAACTTTCCACCGCCAACATTGCTGTTTGTTCCACACCGACTAAAAAGTATTTAATCCAGTGGGCGAGGTCATTTTTCGTCCGAATATTGCTTAAATTGTCGTAATAAAGATCTTTCCGCTTTTCAAAATAAGTTGATAAGTAGAGAAGCGGTTTTTCTAAAAGTTTTTCTTTTACAAGAAACAGCGTTATGAGCAGGCGCCCGATGCGCCCGTTCCCGTCGAGAAACGGGTGAATGGTTTCAAACTGGTAATGCGCAATGGCGATTTTTATCAACGCCGGCAAAGAAATCGCATCGTTGTTTAAAAAGTTTTCCAAATCTCCCATGAGTCGATTGACTAAATCGTGGTGTGGCGGAATAAATTTTGCATCGGCGAGAGAAACTCCGGCAATCCAGTTTTGGCTTGTTCGATACTCTCCAGGAAGTTTGTGCGCTCCCCGAACACCGTCTAACAGGATACGATGAGTGGATTTTATAAGCCGCGAAGAAATCGGCAACGTTTCCAACTCGGAGACAGCATAATTTATCGCACGAATATAGTTGTTGACCTCCGTCCAATCGTTCCTCTTCTCCGGCTCAATTTCGGAAATCGGTAAAAGGGCTTCGTCCATTTTCGTTTGAGTCCCTTCGATTTTGCTGGAAACGACGGCTTCCTTTGCGACGTGAAGTTGAATGAACAAATCAATATTCGGGACGAGGCGAGAAAAAGAATTCAACTCTCCGAGCTTAACGGCGGCTTTTTCCAGGAGACGGTTTATTTCCGCATCGGACCATACCCAATCATCGTTGACGCAATTGGGAACAAAATACTTGTATTCATAAGCCTGCTCGTAGTGCCCGGAAATGAACTTTTCGATTTCAATCATGGAAAGGCTCCTTATTTTAGTTTTTTGACGGAAACTAAAATAACAAAGTTCTTATTTTAGTTTAAAGCATAAAACTAAAATAAGAAAACCCCTTATTTTAGTTTCGAGGCTAAAAGTAAAATAACGGACTTTCTTATTTTACTTTCCGTAAACAAGGCAGGCGCGGGAACGTCAGGAGGCCTGTCGCTCCCGCGCCGGCTCACTTGCTCTTCCGGACACCGTTTGAGTTATTAGAAATTTTCGAATAACTACCGTCCTTTCCGATTTTCCTACAGCTTAATTTCGTAGCCGAGGTTTTTGAAGAGTTTGAGCACTTCTTCGCGGGAACGCGCTTCCTCGGCGAGCAGTTCGGACATTTCGGCTTGGAGTTCGCGCATCTTGGTGTCGAAATCCACGGCTTCGTCGCGGTTGACGAATTCGATGTATTTGCTCGGCACGAGCGACCAACCCTTGGCTTCGATTTCGTCGAGCGTGGCGGAGTAGCAGTATTCGGGAACGTTTTTGTACGTTTGTTCGTACCCTTCGCGTTGCCAGTTGTGGAAATTTTCGGCGATTTGAGCAATTTGCTCCGTGGAAAACTGAATATATTTTTTCTCAAACGGTTCGCCCCATTGGCGCAAATCAATGAAAAGGACTTCATTCTCGCGGGAACGGTATTTGACGGTTTCGCCGTTTTGCACGACGGTGCGCGCCTTTCGGTTGCCCGCCAAAATCCAAAGCGTGACGCTGATGTCCGTGGAATAGAACATGTTGCGCGGAAGAATGACGATGGCTTCAACGAGGTGGTTTTCGAGCAGGCGACGGCGGATGGCGAGCTCGGTCCCGTCGCCGGAAAGTGCGCCGTTGGCGAGGAGGAAGCCCGCGATGCCGTCAGCGGAGAGCTTGGAGACGATGTTGAGGATCCAACCGTAGTTGGCGTTGCTTGTGGGCGGGATGTCGTAGCCGCTCCAGCGCGGATCGTTGCGGAGTTCGTTGTCGGCGCGCCAGGCTTTTTGGTTAAACGGCGGATTTGCCATGATGAAATCCGCTTTGAGATTTTTGTGTTGGTCGTTGTGAAACGTATCGGCGGCGAGCTCTCCGAGGTTGTTGGCAATCCCGCGAATGGCGAGATTCATTTTGGCGAGCTTATACGTCGTATTGGTGTACTCCTGCCCGTAAACGGAAATATCGCGTTTGTTCCCGTGATGGGCTTCGATAAATTTCATACTTTGGACAAACATGCCGCCGGACCCGCAACACGGATCGTAAATCTTCCCGCGATAGGGCTGAATCATTTCCGCGATGAGATTGACGATACTTTTCGGCGTGTAAAATTCCCCCTTGCCCTTGCCTTCGGCGATAGCGAATTTGGAAAGAAAATACTCGTAAACGCGCCCGATAAGGTCGTTCTCGCGGTCTTTAAGAGTATCGATTTTGTTAATCTCGTCGAGCAGTGCGGCAAGCTTAGCGCGATCAAGACCGAGCCCGGAGTAATAATTACTCGGGAGCGCGCCTTTGAGCGACGGATTTTCCTTTTCGATGGCGGCAAGCGCGGCATCGATTTTGACGGCGATGTCGTTTTGCTTGGCGTTTTCCATCATGAATCTCTAGCGGGAATTTTCGCCGAGATAGAAAACGTTTTTCGCGTTGTAAAAAACGGCCTGATCGACAAAAGCGCCCTTTCCGTCCGCAATGAGTTCCTGGCGGCGCTCTTCAAAACGGTCGTCGGCGTACTTAAGGAAGATAAGGCTGAGTACAACGTGCTTGTACTCGGAAGGCTCGACGGATCCGCGCAATTTGTTTGCGGATTCCCAGAGCGTTTCTTCGATGCTTTTTGTCTTAACTTGCTTTTTTGCCATAGCGGAAGCGATTAGGAAAATTTCGGAAAAACCTGTGCGTTCTAATAATTCGTCTTAGTCTATGCCCTTTCTTCAAGGAGTTCGACTTTGTTTTTGGCTAATTCACGAACTAACGCTGCGTGTTTTCCGCTTACAATCCTTTCTTGCAACGGCGTTCAGGCAAGAGTGTAATGAAAGCCTATGTTACAAGGAATCTCACCGTTGCTTTCCCCTGAACTGCTCGCCGTGCTTTGCCGCATGGGCCACGGCGACGAAATCGTGCTCTCCGACGCGCATTTCCCCGCAGAAACATTTAACTCGCGTGTCTTGCGTGCTGACGGCATCCGCGTTCCCGCTCTGCTCGATGCCATTCTCCCGCTCTTCGTGCTTGATCCCTATGTGAAATCGCCCGTCATCATGATGGAAGCGGTTCCCGGCGACACGCTTGATCCGGAAGTCGGCAAGGCCTACCGCGAAGTCATCGACCGCCGCCGCCCGGGCACGCCGGACTTCGAATTGATGGAGCGCTTTGCGTTTTACGAACGCGCGAAAAAGGCTTTTGCAGTCGTCGTCACCGGCGAAACCGCCAAGTACGGCAACATTATCCTCAAAAAAGGGGTGACGCCGATCGACTAATCCCGATCCGGTTTTCTTAAAACAAAAAAACGTTCCCGTAGCATTTCTACGGGAACGTTTTTTATTCGAAAAGCGCTAAAGCTTATTTTCCTTTTTCCGCAAATTTCGGAGCGAGGTACTCGGCGCAGCTGTCGAGAGAAGCGAGGCGCGGGTAGTCGGCTTCGGGCACTTCGATGCCGTGCTTCTTGCGGAGCTCCATCACGATGTCGAGGAAGTCCATCGAGTCGAGGCTGAGCTGTTCGCGGAGCTTAACGTCCGGCTTAACATTGCTCAGGTCTTCATCCGGGGCGATGTCCGCCACGATTTCAAGGACGATTTGTTTGATTTCTTCTGCTGTCATGTTTGTGTGTTTTTAAGGATTAAAAGAGAGCGCGTAGTTATGCGAATTTTTTGACGATGAGGGTCGAGTTGATTCCGAGCATCCCGAAAGAATTGTTAAGGATGTATTCGACCTTTTCGGCCTTTTTGGGCTCGCCGACGACGAGGCCGTCAATCGCGCATTCGGGATCGAGGTTGTCGATATTGATGCACGGGTGGACGAGTTGGTCTTGGAAAGAACCGAGATTGCCTGCGAGTTCGAGTGTTCCCGCAGCTCCCATGCAGTGTCCGATAAAGCCCTTAGCGTTGTTGACGTAGGTCGTCGGGCAGTTTTGGAAGACTTCGCGCATGGAAATCATTTCCTGAACGTCACCCTTGCCGGTTCCCGTCGCGTGCGTGCTGATGATATCGACATCCTGCGGAGCAATTCCGGCCTTTTTGAGGGCGGCGCGCATGCATTCCGCTTGGCGCACGGGATCGGGGAGCACGGTGTCTCCGGCGTCCGAGTTGATGTGCCATCCGACGATTTCCGCGATGATGCGGGCTCCGCGTTTCTGAGCGTCTTCGAGGCGTTCGAGAACGTAGAGGCAGCCACCTTCGGAAATAACGATGCCGTTACGCGCCTTATCGAAGGGGCGGGAAGCCTTGTTCGGGTCGGCGTGATGAGCGAGGGCCGTCTGGTTTTTAAATCCGGCGAAAATCCCGAAAGTGTGCGGGGATTCGGACACTCCGCCGGCGATTGCCATATCGACTTCGCCGAGCTGAAGCATCTGGGCAGCCTGAATCAGACCGGCATTCCCGGCGGCACAAGCAGCGCCGATGGTGTAGTGCGGCCCGGTAATCCCCATGTTGATGGTAATTTCACCGGCGGGATTGTTTGCGACGGTGCGGGGATTGTGGTGGTGCGTCCAGTACTTCGTGTCGTTGTTGAAAAGCGAAATATTGTAAACCTCGTTTTCGGTTTCGACGTTGCCGTGTTCGGTGATTCCGACATAGACACCGATACGCGACTTGTCTGCAGCCGCGAAATCGACATTCGCGTCGAAAATGGCTTCGTGTGCACAGTAAATCGCGATGGAACCGGCACGCGTCGAGGTGCGCAACTCGCGGCGTTTCTGGTAGCGCGTTGCGTCAAAATCACAGATCCCGGCGGGTTGTTTTCCCATGTAACGCACGTCGATTTCCTGAATGCGCGCGCGTCCGGCGAGCAAATTTTCGCGGAACTCAGCGAGATTATTGCCGTTAGGCGCGGTCAAGCCGACGCCGGTAATAACGATGCGAGGAAGTTTTTCCATGCCTAAAAATTGAGAAATTCCAATAAATCAAAAGCAGGCTCGCTTTGTCAAACCTCTAAGCTTGCGCACACTTTTACCGATCGGGGTTTCGGGACCAAGCTTTTCCCGGTGCCCGCGCTTTCGCCTCGCCAAGTCCCCGGAATCGTCTCAGAATTTCGCCGTGAAATTTCTCGGCAGTCTGACTTCTAAATGGCAATCCGTCGTCCGTCCCGTCATCTACGGAATTACGGCGGGCTTGGCGGCAGTTGCCTTTCAAAACGCAATCCACCTGCTCTACGACAACGGGATTGTGCGCTTTTCCCGAATGGGGACCGGAGAATTCCTTCTCTACTCATTCCTCACGCTCGCGGGGACGTCGGCCCTGGCGGGCATTCTCGTGACGCGTTTCTGTCCGGATGCGGCGGGGAGCGGCAGCCCGCAACTCAAATCGGCCTTTTGGAAAGACTTCGGCTTCGTGCGCCTGCGGGCGGTCTGGGTCAAATTCCTCGGGAGCGTGCTGACTGTCGGCGGCGGGGCTTCGCTCGGAAACGAAGGTCCGATGGTTCAAATCGGCGGCGGGGCGGCCTCCAACGTCGCGGGGCTTCTCGGCATTCCGTCGCACTTGCGGCGCGAAGCAACGGCGGCGGGCGCTGCGGCGGGCTTAGCGGCCATTTTCAACGCCCCGATGGCAGCGGTCGCCTTTGTTCTGGAAGAAGTCATCGAAGACTTAAACAGCCGATTCATCGGCGCCGTCCTGCTGGCCGCCGTCACGGGAGCACTCGTTGCCCATTTCTTTATGGGAGACGCAGCGGTTTTTGCGATTCCGGCGACGGAACACGCGAGCACGTCGGTTTATCTTTTCACGCCGCTGACAGCCTGTGTTGCGACGCTGGCGGGACTTCTTTTCCAGAAAACCGCCCTGAAAATCCGTCGTTTCGGAAAAACCGGTCTTTGCCGCATTCCCGCCCCGCTCCGGATTGTCGCCGGCGCCGTCTTCGTATGGGCGCTCGGGAGTGCCGTCTTTCTTTCGACCAGACACCTCGGCGTCTTCTTTCTCGGGTACGAAGACTTGAGTGCGGCACTCAACGCGGACCTCTGCTGGTGGGTTGCCGGGCTTTTGCTGGCAGCCAAATTGGCGGCCACGGCGCTCTGCTACGGGCTCGGCGGTTGCGGCGGGATTTTTGCGCCCTCCCTTTTCTTCGGGGGTACCTGCGGAGCGGCGCTCGCGGGTCTCATCGCCCTTTTCGTTCCGGGAATCGGGACCGAGGAAATTTCGGCACTCGCAGTCGTCGGCATGTGCGCCTGCTTCGGCGCGATTGTACGGGCCCCGGTCGCCGGCGTATTGCTCGTTTTTGAAATGACGCATAATTTTGCGCTCGTTCCCGCTCTCATGCTCGGCGGCATCATCAGTATCGCGCTGTCGAAATATTTGTCGGAAAAAGGATTTTACGATGAAGTCCTCGCACAGGACGGACAGGAAATCTCCAAAGTTATCCCGCCCCGCGACCTGAGAAGTTGGCAACACTCGCCGATTTCCCGCATCGCCAACTTCCGTCCGCAACTGCTTCGGGAGCTCTCCGAAAGCTCCGTCCGCAAATTACTCGCCGAAACAAAATGCTCGCGCATCCCCGTCGTCGATGCCGGCGGGCGCCCGCTCGGCATTGCAACGCGCGCGCAACTGGAAGCGGCCTGTTCCCGCGGACACCCGGAAGCACCCCGCCTGAATCCCGCACTCGCCTGCACCCGCGAAACCCCGATTTGCGAGGTTGAAAAATTGCTCATCGACTCCGAAGACGGCATCGTTGCCGTTACCGACGAGCACGGGTGCGTCATCGGCGTAATCACGCTTCACGACATTCTTCGCGCCGAAATGAATTTCAGCGGAAACTGATTTCCGCACGCGGGCTTGTCACGGCACGCATTTTGCACTTATGCTTTCCCGCTATATTTTTTTCGCATTTAAGAGACATGAGTTACATTATTCCGAATGTTGTCGAGCGCGACGCCCGCGGTGAACGCTCTTGGGACGTTTACAGCCGCCTGCTCAAAGACCGTATCATTTTTCTCGGCTCGCCGATTTACGACGAAGTCGCCAACGCCGTCATCGCCCAGATGCTCTTCCTGCAAATGGAAGACCCGAAAAAGGACATCCACCTCTACATCAACTCCCCGGGAGGCAGCGTGACGGCCGGCATGGCCATCTACGACACAATGCAATTCCTTTCCTGCGACGTGACGACGTACTGCATCGGCATGGCCGCATCCATGGGGACCGTCCTGCTCGCCGGCGGCACGAAGGGTAAGCGCTATGCGCTCCCGCACTCCAGCGTGATGATCCACCAACCGAGCGGCGGCGCGGGCGGCCAGGCTTCCGATATTTCCATCGCGGCCAAGGAAATCATCCGTTGGCGGGAAACCCTCAACGGCGTGCTCGCCAAACACACGGGCAAGAGCATCGAGCAAATTGCCAAAGACTCCGACCGCGATTTTTACATGTCCGCGAAAGACGCCCTCGCCTACGGAATTGTTGACCGGGTAATCGAACCCAAAGCCTAAGTCCCGCAATGGCCAACGACGAACCCAAATGCGCGTTCTGCGGGCGTTCCCGCAGCGATGTCGGCATTCTCATTATCGGCCCGGACGGAGCCAATATTTGCGACGAATGCGCGAAGCTTTGCGTCGAAATGACGGAAAGCTCCAACGCCAAGCGCAACCCGCACGCCTCGGAAATGACTCCGGCAAAGGTCGCCCAAACCGCCTCCCGGATACAGGTCGACAAAAAGCCCGATCCCGAAGAAATTCAGGCAATCGAATTGAAAAAGCCCGAAGACATCCGCCGCGTTCTGGACGGCTACGTCATCGGACAGGATACGGCGAAAAAAGTCCTTTCCGTCGCGGTGTACAACCACTACAAACGCCTCAACGACAAGCTTGAACGGGAAAAGAAAGCCCGTGAGCACTCCGGCGAAGCACCGGCGGAGCTCGACGATGTGGAAGTCGAAAAGAGCAATATCCTCGTTATCGGTCCGACCGGAACCGGGAAAACCCTGCTGGCGAAAACCCTCGCCCGCGTGCTCGACGTTCCCTTTGCCATCGCCGACGCAACCACGCTCACGCAGGCGGGCTACGTCGGCGAAGACGTCGAAAATATTCTGGTTCGCCTGCTTCAGGCGGCCGGCGGCGACGTCAAACGCGCCGAACGCGGGATTATCTACGTTGACGAAATCGACAAAATCGGGCGCAAAGGCGACTCTGCATCGTTGACCCGCGACGTTTCGGGCGAAGGCGTCCAGCAGGCGCTCCTCAAAATCATCGAAGGCACGCGCGCCAATATCCCGCCCAACGGCGGGCGCAAGCACCCGGACCAGAAATACGTCGAAATCGACACGACGAATATTCTGTTCATCTGCGGCGGCGCATTCGTCGAGCTCGACAAAATCGTCGGTTCCCGTATCGGGAACAAGTTCCTCGGCTTCGATACCCTGGGTTCCAACGGACAGGAGCTTTCGGCGGAAAAAATCATGGCGGAACTTCAACCCGAAGACCTCTTTGAGTTCGGGATGATTCCGGAATTCATCGGACGCCTTCCGATTACCTCGGTGCTCGACCATCTCAAGGAAGCGGACCTGGTACACATCCTGACGCAGCCGAAAAATGCGCTGATCAAACAGTACCGGAAGCTCTTCGCAATGGAGGGTGTCGAATTGGTCTTTGAAGAGGCCGCGATTACCGAAGTGGCCCGCAAGGCCCTCGCCCTGCGCACCGGAGCCCGCGGTCTGCGTTCGATTCTCGAGAAATTCATGCTTAACATCATGTACGAGCTCCCGAACCGCCCGGACGTAAAACGCGTCGTCATCACACCGGAGATTGTTCTCGGAAAAGCATTTTTCCCGGAACCGGAAAAGTAAGATCGCGTCAAAGGGCAGCTTTCACGGCTGCCTTTTTTATTGCCTGCACGGAGACTGTCTTTTTGCAGAAAATCGGTTTGGCAAAAGCCCGCAGGGAGGATACAATCGCGCCAGAAATTTTATGAAACGCCCCAAAATTAACCCTCTCGTTTTTGCATTTCTGATTCCGGTCGTTGTCATTATTGCCGCCATTGCCCTCGTTATCTCCCGGCGCAGTGCGGGAAGCGATGTCCCGCCGCTTCCATCGGAAACGTTCTCCGAAAATCCGGCAACGCTCCGCGGAAACGTCTATTCGCTCAGCTGCATCATCGACCGCCAGCTCGCACAAAACGAAAAAGGCCGCATTCTCGCCGTCCGCCATTGGGAAAAACAGGGGCGGCTCGCCGTGTACGTTCCCGCATCGCTGAACCAAAATTTTGAAATCGGGCAACGCTACACCATGACGGTCCGCGTGCAGGACAATGCCCTTTACGTCGAAAGCCTCCAAAAATTCTAAAACCGTTCCCGCATGAAAGCCTCCTCCCTTACCCTTTTCGCACTGGCTTCCCTGCTTGTTCCCGCAAGCGCTTTCGCACAGGCCACCATCAACAACGGGCAGATGGGAAGCACTGCCGGCGACTATCGGAGCAGCACCTTATCCCAGCAGTCCGACAAAATTTTCGATGCCGATTCCGACCTGATTAATCCCGGCGAAGGCATGATGCGTTGGAAAGGGAAAATTTTTAATATCGAAGACACCAAATTCTTCCGTGAGCGCTTCGAACGCTATCTCTCGGAACCCGCCCCCGAAGGCGACCCGGAAGAATACCAAAAAATTCTGAAGCGCGTTCACAAGTTGCTCAAGCAGGAATCTATCCCGGAAAACCGCGTAAACGGCGAAATGATCAAAGCGATGTCGATGTTGCTTGAGCTTTCGGAATACGAAGTCGATTCCGGGCAATCGCTCACTTTGGCCAAACAGGTTTACAAGGCCTGCCGCCAACGCGCCGAACTGATTGAGCTTTACGCTTGGCAAAAAGCCCTTCAAACGGAACAGAAGAAACTGCGCCAGAAAATCGACAACCGCGAAAAGATTCGCCGCGTCCAGGAAGACTCCCTCAATGCCGGTCAGAAAAAGGGCCAAAAGAAGACCCTCCCGCCGTCGCAGGAGCAGCAGTTCCTCACCGAAGCGGCAGCCGAAAACAAAGTTGCCATCAAGGCGAAAGGTAACGAAGCGCAAGTCCTCGGCACCAAATCGAAACTCGAGTTTCAAAGCCTGATGGTGAGCTTTTTGGTCTCCCGCCGCTACGAACACGCGTTGCTCGCTTCGTCCTTTTACCGCGTACTTTTCAAGGGCTCGCAGCATGACCTCAAGGTGGGCGAAAAGGAATTCGACGAACTGCTCCCGATTTCGAACTTCATCCCGTCGCTGGAATCCTTCGACCAGATTGCACGGGAACTCCAGGGCGAAACGCGCAAATGCATCAAGGGCAGCGAGACGCTTTGGGATGCGGGACAAAAATACCATGCCTTCCGCCAATTGCTTTCCGCCTACTTCATCGGCGAAAACGAAGTACGCGTCGCCTACTATCCCGCGGAACGAAAAGCGGAATTCCTCCAGCTCTGGTTCAACCTCCGGGAGCTCATGCGCCAAAGCGAAAATAAGGATCTCGGCGCCATCGATGCCAATCTCGCAAAGATTCTGGCCTTCGCGCCGGACTTCCCCGCTTCCGAAGTAACCGGAAAACTCAACGCCGCCAAGCAGGCCAGCAACATGGCCATCCTCCGCGCCCGCCAAACAGCAATGATGGCCGGAGCCGCCGGCACGCCCGAAGCCATGGATCGCGCAATGGCGGACATCGAAAACTACCTGCGCACGGCCGCGGAATTTTGGCCGCAAAACCCGGAAATTCCCAAGTTCATGGAAGACGTGCTCGCGCGTACCAACGTGCTCGCGCAACTTGCTCCGGAATTTGACCGCCTCGTCGCAGCCAAGAAAACGCGCGAAATTTTCAACCGCCGCGCCGAATTCACCGCAGCCCTGATGCAGGATGCCGCCCGTCGGGAGCGCTTCGAGGAAATCATTTCCCATGTCGCCCAAATCGAAACCGTGCTCACCCAGGTGAATATGCTTTTGGCGCGCCATGACGACTATATCGCGTGGGATATGCTGCTTTCCGCCGAAGCCATCGACCCCGAAGACGATCAGGTCATCCGCACGAAAGCCCGCGTCGCTCCGCTCGTTTCCGATTATTCCCGCCTGCTGGAACGCGCCGCAGCGGATGAACGTGCCGGAAAGTATTCCGAGGCACTTAACAAATTCCTCGCCGCGGAAAGCCTCAACAATGCATCCGAAGTCTGCCGACAGGGCATCCAGCGCACGGCGGAAGCACTCCTGGACTCGATTCCCGCAAGCGCCGCCGGTATTTCCGCGCTTCCGGAAAAAAGCCCTGCCGCCGACGCCGCGCCCGAAACAAACGCAACTTCCGGCGACGAAGCCGATGACTGGGATTTTTAGGATTCCCAAACGAACGATTTTCGGAGAAACTTATTCTAATTATGAACCTTACAGCAAAAATCAGTCGTGAATGGCGCGATCGTATGATCATTGTCCTGCTCATGCTCTTAGGCTCCTCTGCCTGGTTCTTTTATGACGGAGCTGTCGCCTATCCGAAATACAATATCAAAGCCGACGCCTACGCGGAACTCCACCGCGTCTATCAGGCAGACGAAACCCTTCTCAAGGAAAAGTGGAAGGCGCTCGCCATCGAAAATCACTGGGATCCGGAAGACGTACCCAAGAAGCGCAAAGACGAAGACCAGCAATTCCGCTGGGGAAGCGGCCTGCTGATTATCTCCGTCGCCTTCCTGCTTTGGATGCTCCGGGAAATGCATCGCGTCATTTCCGCCGACGACCAAAAATTTATCGGTATCACGCGCGCAATCATTCCCTTCAATGCCCTGCGGGAAGTCCGCTTCGATTCCGTTATCGGAGTCGATAAACGCCGCTGGGACAAAAAAGGAATCGCCGTCGTTTTCTACAAAACCGACACAGGCACACGCGCGACCGCTCTGATTGACGAATACAAATACGCGGGAAGCGAACGCATCCTCGAGCGCTGCGAAGCGATTATCGAAGAGAAGAAAGCCCGAAAGGCTGCCGAAGCCGCTACGCAAGATTCGCAATAATCCTTCCTCTCAACACACTAAAACTCCCGAAACATAAAACATTAAACCCATGCTTTACGTTCTCAGTACACTCAACCTGCAAGACATTCAGGCCTTCGCGACAAACCATCCCGCGCTCAGCGTGATTATCGCTTTGGCCGCCGCCCTACTCCTCTGGGTGATCGGTTTTGCCGTTTATAAAAAATGCTCCGAACACGGGAAGGAAATGACGTGGACCTACGCCGTTTTCTGGGGAATCTTCGCCCTCATCTGCGCTCCGCTTTACCGCATCCGCAAACTCAACATCGATTCGATTCCGAAAGAAGGCGGCGTCCTGCTCTTCTCCAACCATGTTTCATACATCGATGTTATCATCCTCGGGCTCGCTTCCAAACGCCCCGTCCGCTTCCTCTCGTGGGCCGGTTTTGAACGCGTCCCCGTGCTGAGCTGGTTCATGCGCACGATGCACACGATTCCGGTCTCCCCCGCACGCGCCAAAGACGGCATTCAGACCGCCGTTGAAGCGCTCCGCAAGGGCCAGGTCGTCTGCATTTTCCCGGAAGGCGGCATCACGCGCAGCGGCAGCCTACGTCCCTTCCAAGGCGGCTTCAAGCTGATTGCCTCGCGAGCCGGTGTCCCCGTCGTCCCCGTTTACGTTGACGGCCTCTGGCACTCCGTTTTCAGCTATCGCCACAAAAAATTCTTCTGGAAACTCCCCCAACTCAGCCGTAATCCGGTCACCGTTCTCGCCGGCAAGCCCTTCAGCATGGGCAAGAATCCGGGCGACAAGAGCGTCTCGGAAGCACGTCAGGCCTTGCTCGACTTGGGTTACGAAGCCTTCTCGATGCGTGAGGAACTTCAGGAAAAGCACGTCGCCGAAACCATTCTCGAAGCAGCGGCCGCTCATCCGTTCCACGTCGGCATCGTTGACCACTCGCGCGAGCGCATGGTGCTCAAACGCGGGATTCTCGTCGCCGCGGCCTACTGCTTGGCCAAGCGCATTCGCCGCCAAGTCCGCGAACACCGCGTCGGGATCGTTCTCCCGGCCGGAACGCCGGGCGTTCTCGCCAATTACGCCGTTTCCTTCGCAGGGAAAATCCCGGTAAATCTCAACTTCACTCTCGGCCGCGCTCAAGTCGAATCCTGCCTCCAAAAGGCGGACATCCGCACGATGATTACCGTTGCGCCGATGAAAAAACAGATTGAAGACCGCCTCCCCGAATTTCCGTGGACCAAGTCCCAGATCGATATTCTGACGTGGATGAAAAACATCAACCGCTCGGAAATCATTCTCGCGTTCCTCCAACTCGTTCTCCTCCCGAGCTTCATCACCAAGCGCCTGTGGCGTATCCCGACCAAGGGCGGCAATCGTGAAGCGGCACTGCTCTTCACCAGCGGCAGCTCCGGCATGCCGAAGGCCGCCGTCATCTCGCACCGCAACATCATCGCGAACGTAACGCAGATTGAGGACTACGACATCCTTCCGCCGAAAACACGCCTGCTCTGCAATCTCCCGATCTTCCACTGCTTCGGCTTCACCGTCCTCCTCTGGTTCTCCGGAACACAGGACATCGTCGCCGTCACCACGCCCTCGCCGCTCGATTACCAAAAGAACCTCACGGCAATCGAAAACGAAGGCATCACCGCGATGATCAGCACGCCGACCTTCCTGCGTTCGTACCTGAAAAAGGCAACGCCCGAACAGATGAAATCGCTCTACCTCGTCGTCGCCGGCGCCGAAAAATCGCCGGACGGATTTGCGAAGGCTTGGGAAACGAAGTTCCCGAACTCGCATTACCTCGACGGCTACGGCATGACCGAAGCCTCGCCTGTCGTCTCCGTCAACAAGCCGGACGTGCCCGTAAAGAACGGTGAACCCGGAGAAATACACCAAGGCACCAAGCCCGGCGCCGTCGGTATCCTTTTCCCGGGCATGACCGCCAAGGTCCTCGACGTGGACAACGACAAGCTCTGCTCCTTCAACGAGCCCGGCATGCTCTATCTGAAGGGTCCGAATATCTTCCCGGGCTACCTCAATGATGACGGCGAACCCGTTCCCGCAACCGATGCCGAAGGCTGGTACAAGAGCGGCGACATCGTCTCGCTTGACGAAAGCGGCTTCATCACGATTCGCGGACGCCTCTCCCGCTTCTCCAAAATCGGCGGGGAAATGGTTCCGCACGGCACCATCGAAGAAACGATTTCTCAGGTACTCGAACTTGATATCGAACAACTCCAAATCGCCATCACGGCTCGCCCCGATCCCGCAAAGGGCGAACAGATCGTTCTGTTGACGACGATTGCCGACCTGAACCTTGCGGATCTCTGCAAGAAACTCTCCGCCGCCGGTCTCGCCAATCTCTGGCTCCCGCGCGAAATGAAGGTCATCGAAAAAATCCCGGTTCTCGGTACCGGCAAGCTCGACATCAAGGCCTGTGCCGCCATGGCCGCCGAAAAGTAAATCCGGCCGAACCGATAGCCGCCGACGGAACTCCCGCCGGCGGCTATTTGTTTTCCGAGGAAAAGGATTTCCGCAGCGACAAAAAAATAAATGAATAAAACACTGCGTTCCCGCCGCTTTTTCTTTAAAACTCTGTGCAGGTACTTTTTTGAATGAAAAAACGATTTTTGAAAATTTTCGTAATCGCGCTCGCCCTTTTGTTGTCAGCCGGAATTATCGCGGGCACAGTCCTCGGATTTTTTGCCCGCCGCGAAATCATTGCGGAGACCTTCACCGTATCTGCACCCGAGCTCCCCGAGGCCGCCACGGATTCCGCCCGAGGCGTTCCCGTCGGATCTCCCTTCGAAGTCCGCATCTCCACGGAAACAGCCCTCTCTTTTCAAACGCCGTTCCGTTTAGAACTCTCGCTCCCGGAAGGTCTTGAAGCCCGCGAAAATGCCGCACAGCACTTCACATTCGACTGGACGCACCGCCGCGGCGACATCCGCCTTTCGCTGCTCGCATTCAACGCGGGAGAGTTCAACGGCGGTAAAATCGAACTCATCTCAAGCATAAACGGCAATCCCCGGACACAAACTCTCGAACTCCCGACAATCTTCGCAGCCTTACCGGAAACCGAGCCCGACGAGCAACTCCGCCTTGCCGGTTCGCTCAGTCCCTCCGCGGACCGGGAATCACATTCCCTTATCTGGCTCGCGGCTGTCATCCTGCCGCTAATCGCCCTTGCCGTCCTGATTTTCCTCCGACGCCGGAAGAAAGTGCCCGCCCCGGAAATCCCGGTCTGGGTGATTGCCCAAAGCGAACTCGATGCCCTGCGAGACGAAATCAGCTCCGGCCGCCTCGGCGCCATCGCCGTCGTCACGCGTCTTTCCGACATCGTCCGCCGTTACCTTTCCCGCCGCTTTACACTGAGTGCCGACGCAATGACCTCGCAGGAATTTTTTGCCTCAATGGAACGCGGCAACAGCCCGCTTGCGTCCAAGCACCGGCAGTTTCTCCGGGAATTTTTAAGCGCGGCGGACCTGATTAAATTTGCCGGTGTCTCCGCCAGCGCGGAACAGGCCCACTCCGCCCTTGAACGCGCCTCTGCTCTCGTCCGAGAAACCGTTCCCGCTCCGGAACCGCCCACCGAAAAAGCCTAACCCCTTCCGCTATGGATTATTTTCATCTCCAGTTTCCCTGGGCACTCGCCCTTCTGATTCCGCTCGCCCTACTCATCTGGCGCCAACTTGCCAAGCGCGAACCCGCCCTGCAAATTCCCTCGCTCGCGCAAGTGCCCGCCGGAAAGCTCAAGCGCATTCCCCTCGCCCGCATCGTCCCGGCAGCCTTCTACGCCGTCGCGGGAATCCTCATGATTCTCGCCCTTGCCGGTCCGCGCTTTGACGCCGGAGAAATTCGCCAGAAAAGCGAAGGCATCGACATCATGATTGCCATCGACCTATCCGATTCGATGTCCGCCTACGATCCTGCAAAAAATCTGCGCACGGACAGCGAAATCCGTCGCGCCCACGAGGCTGGGGAAACGCTCCGCCGCATCGACACCTGCAAAGAGGAGATTAAGCAATTTATCAAAGCCCGCCCCAACGACCGTATCGGCCTGGTTGCCTTTGCCGACCTTCCGTACGCCCTTTGCCCGCCGACGCTCGACCACGCCTGGCTGATCAAGCAAATCGATGCTCTCGAACTGCATACAATCGGCGAAGGCACCGGACTCGCCGCACCGATCATTTCCGTCGTCGATCGCACGAAAGATTCCGATGCCGAACGCAAGGTCATGGTTCTTTTCACGGACGGCTCCAACACGGTTCAAAACAAAGTGACTCCCGAGCAGGCCGCCAAAATCGCCAATGATTATAAACTCACCGTCCACACCGTCGGTATCGGCAGCCGCCGTTCTTATATCGAACAACGCGGATTTTTCGGCAAACAGCTGATGGCTTATCCGAACGCGTTTGACGAAGCGCTACTGAAAAAAATCGCCGAAACAACGGGCGGGAATTACTACGCCGCCGACGACCGCGAAGCGATGCGTACCGCCCTCGAAGCAATCGACAAACTTGAAAAAACGTCCGAAGAGCTCCCGCGAATCGCGCTTTACGACGAAAAAGCCGACGACTTCGCCGGCTACGCCCTCGCCGCCCTGTTCATCGGTTTCCTCCTTTCCCGAAGCGTTTTTCTGCGTTTCCCGTAAAATTTTAAACTTTGCTCATCATGGAATTTTTCATCCATCCCGACCGCCTGTGGCACTTGCTCTGGATTGTTCCCGCCCTGATAATCGCGGCGATTTGGGCAAGCGCCCGCCGCAAGCACGCGCTGAATCAATTGCTCGGCAAGGCCCATTTTTCTGAAAAGGGAAAACATCCCGTCGGCATTGACGCCTCGCCGAACAAACGCTTGTTGCGCTTCTTCCTCCTGCTCGCCACGGCAATTCTGCTGACTGCGGCTTGGGCGCGCCCGAGCTGGGGCGAAAAAATCGTTCCGTTTACCGGTGCCGGAAGAGACATCGTCGTCGCACTCGACCTCTCCAAGTCCATGCTTTGCGAGGACGTTAAACCGAACCGGCTCGAACACGCCAAGCGCTTTGCCGACGAGCTTTCCGCGCGCCTGCCCGGCGACCGTTTCGGCCTTGTTTCCTTCGCGGGAAAAGCCCTCGATGTCTGCCCGCTCACCTTCGACCGCGTCAGCTTCCGATATATTCTAAACGACCAACAAATCGGAACCGTCCCCGTCGGCGGGACCAACCTCGAATCCGCGCTGAAAACCGCCGCGAGCGCCTTTGATGCCGCGGAAAATCCCGGTCACTGCGCCATCGTTCTCATTTCTGATGGTGGGGAACTCACCGGCTCGCTCGCCCGCGAAGCCGAAAAGCTCCATGCCGCAAAACTGCCGGTCGTCGTCATCGGCGTCGGCGACCCCGCGATTGCCGCCCCCATCCCCGTTCCTCAAGAAAACGGACGTATCGCCTACCTCAAAGACCGCGACGGCAACACCGTCAATACGCGTCTTGAAGAAACACCGCTTGCCGAGCTCGCCGCGAAGACCGGCGGCGTTTACATTCGCTCGACGACCACGGAAATGGGCGATGCGCTTGCCGCCGCTTGGATCAAAAAGCTAACTCCCGGGGCCCAAAAGGAAAACGTTCATGCAGTTCCGATCGAACGCCGCGAATGGGTACTCATCCCCGCGCTCCTTTTCTTTTCCCTTTACCTCTTGCTCGGCGAATCGCTTTCCCGCACCCGCGGATTGCGTGCCTCGGCATTTCGCCTTCTGCTCCGCGCTCCGAAGCTGCTGGTCGGCACCCTCCTTTTAATCGGGATCGCAGGTAATCTCCCGACGCGAGCAGAAACTGCAGAAGCAACGGAAGCAAACGAAAACACTCCGGAAGAATCAGCCGAAACCCTTTATAACCGTGCCCTCCAAGCCCAAGAGCAAGGCGATATCACCCGTTCCCGCGAGCTTTATCAAAGCGCCCTGGCACGCCCGCAGGTTTCTCCGGAACTGCGCTCGGCAACGACGCAAAATCTCGGTGCCGGATTTCACGCCGAAGGTCGCAACGATACGCGCGAAACGAGCCAAACCGCACAGACCAATTTGGACGAAGCCCTGAAAAATGCCGACGGAGCCGAAAAGAAATTCGAACAGGCACGTACCTTTTACCGCGATTTTCTCCGCGCCAATGATGTGGCGGAAACAGACGGTACAACGCGCAATCTGCAGATCCTGCTCAACGAAATGAAGCAACTCGAAGAGCTTAAGAAGCAGATTCAGGAACTCAAAAAGCAACAGCAGGAAGCCGCACAAAAAGCGCAAGAGGCCGCTCAACAGCAGCAACAGGCCAACGACGAGAAGAACGCCGACCAAGAGCAAAATCAGCAACGGCAAAACGCCGCCAACCAAGCACAGGAACAGGCCCGTCAGGCGGCGGAGCAAATGCGGCAATCCGCCGAAAAGCTGAATAACGAGTCCCTGAAAAATGCCGCACAGAAAGCCTCCGACGAGCTACAAAAAGCCCAAGAAGCGCAGGCGGACGGCAACGGAGACAAAGCGGAAGAACACCTCCAAAAAGCAGCTAAAATCCTTCAATCCGAAATGCAGAAAAACGAGCAATCGGATTCGGAAAAACAGAATGCCTCGGATCAAAAACAATCGGGAGACCCGTCTTCCGAAAACGAAGATTCCCACGACGAAAACAAGGACAATCAGTCAAACGGAGACCAAGGGCAAGACGACCTTTCCCAAGAG
The DNA here is from genome assembly GCA_045651925.1 of Candidatus Spyradenecus sp. GTDB lineage: Bacteria > Verrucomicrobiota > Verrucomicrobiia > Opitutales > UBA953 > Spyradosoma. The sequence continues at coordinate 24,390 of JAZRTJ010000014.1, forward strand.
CCGGAAGAACAGTCCGCCGCCGCAGGCGAAGCCTCCGAAGAAGAACGGGAGCTCGACCAAGCCGCCACGGAAGCCGTTCTGCGCGATATGGCTCAGGAAGAGGCCGAACGCCGCAAAGCCATTCAGAAAATTCGCAATTCCCGCGCCCGCGAAGTCGAAAAAGATTGGTAATCGGCAACAGCAACAGGCCACAGGGACTCAATTACCGTTTCCCGCGCTTCATTCCAAAGCGAATCTTCCGGAGAAATTTGGCTTGGAAGCGCTTCGTTGGGTGATTCGGTGACTCTCCGTGTCTCTGTGTCTCCGTGAGAAAATCCGATATTGCCTCTCACAAAGCCACGGGGACTCAATCGACATTTCCCGCGTTTCATTTCAAAGCATAATTCTCCGGGGAAATCTTATCCGGGTACAAAAAAACTCCGCCTGTGCCGTCTCGCGCCAAATCTCTTGCACCATGTTTGGCAAGGTGGGTTTCAAGTGCGGCAAAATTTGCTTCCGCCGAAGCGGCATGCGCCTTCCTGCCGCAGAGCGAATCCCGTAATAGACTCATAGGAAAAGAGCGTTTTAACGGAGGGTCGAACACTGCAGAGCATCGGAAATCATGCGTGCTCATCCGCAGGTTTCAATCCCAAAATGCGTTTGCCGCCTCAGGTTCTGCAGCTTTTAAAGACCGAGCAGCGTCAATGCGGATTCGCGGGAAAGTCCTTCAATGCGAATAAGCTTGTCGCGGGAGGTTTCTCCGACGCTGACACAGACGTTTTTGCGCGGCAGCGAAAGCTTTTCCGCGAGGAACTCTTCCAGTTCCTTATTAGCCCTTCCGCCTTCGGGAACAGCTTGCACCTTGATTTTTACGGCATCGCCCAAGTATCCGACGATCTGGGTTTTCTTGGCATTCGGAACCGCCCGGATTTTCAGCAGGAAAAATGCATCAGCCATGATACCGCCTCAGCGCAGGGGATTGCGGGAACTTTCCGAATCTTCTTCGCGAATGCTCAGCTCGCCCTCTTGAGCATAACCCAATCGGCGGCGCATTTCCATGTCCGCAAACTCCGGATTTTTCAACATTTGATTGATATACCGCTTCAGATACTCCGCCTCGTCCTCGAGTTTTTTCAATTTCTCGGCCTGATCACAGGCGATTTTTTCCATCCCCTCGCGCTCTTCACGCGCCTCGGCAATCTTTCCGTAACAAAAAATTGCCTCGATCGCCAGGAGGACAAGCAAGCTACAAAAAATGATTAACGGCGTACGCGACTTCGTCGAAGGCATCATGGCAAAAAAACTTAGTCCTTAATGAGAGCGTCCGGATCGTAACAATTTTTGAGCGATGCCGGAGAGATCCGCGTCACCTTTGCCCGCTCGCCGCCGTCCGTATCCATAATCACGAGGAAGGAGCTTTTCCCGACCTCTTCAACGGCAACGACATGGCGCCCGTCCGCGCACCAAGTCGGATTCGAAAATTTGCGACCGCCCGGAATCAGCGCGCCCAAGTCGCGGACTTCACGCGTATTCAGGTCGTAAATCCCGATGCCGCCTCTTCCGCTGCGCACATAGGAAAAAGCGATTTTCGACGGCGCAACACGGCTCCAGGCGGGGTCCGTCGCGTAGGAAAATCCGCGCGTTACCAAGCGTGTTTTCTTGCCGCCCGAAGCAGGAACAGTATAAAGGCTCGGCCGCCCGTTCGGACCGCTCGTAAAGAGAATCGTCTTTCCGTCCGGAGAAAAAACGGGAGTCGTCTGCACCTCCTGGTCGCGGCAAAGCGAAACGGCATTACCGCCCTTCGCCGGCTTCACGTAAATATTCATGACTCCGCGTGCGGAAAGCGCGAGGGCCACCTTCGAACCGTCCGGCGAAAAAGCCCCGCCGTTGTTCGTGTTCGGATAAGCGGCAAACTTGGAAAACGCGCCCGTGGAAATATTGACGGAATAAACGTCCGCCGCGCCGCTGGCGTGGTAAGTCGTGTAAAGCAATCGCGTTCCGGAGGGATCCCAGTGCGGCATGATTGCGATGCGCTTGTGATTGGTCGCGCGGCGGATGCGACGAAACATCAGGTCCGAAAAATAAATTTCACGGGCGCCCGTTTGCGAGCCGGAGAACGCAAGCTTCGTTTTGGCAAAAATCGGTTTCAGCTTCCAATCGTATTTTTTCCCGACGGCTACGACAATTTTGTCGCAAAGCGCCGCGACCGCGTCATTGTCCGTTCCGGGCACCGTAAGGGTCCCGGAAAAAGCCTTGCTCAGCCCGGAAGCCGTTGCGCTGAGCGATGCGCCGTCGGAGCTCACGCGGATAACAGCCGCCGTGCGCGGAGACGCCTTCGTATCGAACGCGCCGTGAAAGCTCAACGCGTGGCGTACCAACGCGCCCAATTCGGAGTCGGCCGATTCGACGCGCACGGGAAGCACGCCTTGGCGGATAATCGCCTGAATGCCCGCATCAACGGCCACGTCGCCTGCCGCATACGCCGGCGAAGCAAACGCAGAAGCCGCCAAAATTCCGGCGCAAAAAAGAAAAATTTTAGAAGAAACCTGCATCATTTTCGCTTAATCATTTCGCAAGCGAGCCGCCTTTGTCCACCGCGAAAATTTTTATTTTCCGGAAAAGGCTTAAATTCAGGCTTCCTGCGGGAAAACTGCCCTCACGAAAGCCGGGAAATCGGCGTAAAGCGGCACCCCGTTTTCCGCGAGCCAAGTCTCGGTCGTTGCGTCAATCGGCTTTCCGGTTGCCACTGCCGCAGAACGAATCCCCGCGTTCAGACCGCATTGCCAGTCGGACTTGCGGTCTCCGACCATCCAGCAACGCGAAGCCTCCAGTTGCGGAAATGCGGCCAATTGTTCGAGAATAAAATCCGGCTTCGGCTTGCGGTACTTGGAATCCTGATCGGGGGCTTCGGGCGCGACGCCGCAGGCGGTGAACGCCGACGCGGGAACGCCGAGCAGTTCGAGGAAACGCGCGTGACATTTTTCATAGTCGCCCATGGTAAAATACCCGCGACCGATGCCGCTCTGATTCGTCAGCAAAAATAATTTACAACCGGCATTTAAGGCGCAGTGAACGGCTTCTCGTACACCGGGAATGAGTTCCACCTTTTCCGCTTCGTGCAGGTAATCCTTGTCAAAAATAAGCGTTCCGTCGCGATCGAGAAAAAGCGCGAGCGGTTCACAATCGTTCCCCTGAAATTGATTTTCCATGCTTAGTTATGATTATGAATTTCGGCGTTCCCGCGAGCAAAATGGGTTGCCCGCCCCAAATAAAAAAACAAAATGCTCCGCTTTCTTCGCTGTTAAAATTAGCCCCCATGAATAAAACCGAACGAGCCCGCTTCATCGAAGCCACCTTGGAACGCCTCTACCCGGAGACGCCGATTCCGCTGAAGCATAAGGATGCCTTCACCCTGCTCGTCGCCGTCGTCCTCTCGGCCCAATGCACGGACAAGCGTGTCAACGAAGTCACGCCCGCGCTTTTTGACCTTGCGGACACGCCGGAAAAAATGGCAGCGCTTCCCCGGGAAAAGATTGAAGAGCTCATCCGCCCCTGCGGGCTGGCACCGCGAAAATCCGCCGCGCTGAAAAATCTTTCCCGAACGCTCGTCGAACGCTTTGCCGGACAAGTTCCCGCGACCTTCGAAGCCTTGGAATCTCTCGACGGCGTAGGCCACAAAACAGCCTCTGTCGTAATGTCGCAAGCCTTCGGCGTTCCCGCCTTTCCGGTGGACACGCACATTCACCGCCTTGCCGCACGTTGGAAAATTTCCGACGGGAAAAACGTCGTCCAAACCGAAAAAGACCTCAAGTCGCTGTTCCCGCGCGAACGTTGGAACAAGCTGCATCTGCAAATTATTTTTTACGGTCGCGAACACTGTACCGCACGCGGTTGCGACGGGCACAGCTGTGAAATTTGCCGCACGCTCAACGGTTCCTCCGCCTCCCGCAAAAAATAAAACGTGGACAGCCTTAAAAAAAACGGAAAAACTTTTAACTTTCACTTTTTATTTCACAAAACGTTATGATTAAAAAAATCCTCCCCATCGTCGGCATGCTTGCCGTTGCTCCCTTCCTCGGTGCTACCGAAGAACCCGCCGCCCCCGCAACTCTGTCGGCCGCGCCTGCGGAAAAGGCACCTGAAATTTCCGCAGAAAAGAAAACCCTGTTCCTGAAAATCGCCGGCTGCTATTTCGCTTCGCAAGGCGGTCTTGAATTCGCCGAATTCACGCCGGAAGAAACTGCCGCCGTCCTCGAAGGCTTCAAACTCGGCCTCGAAGGAAAATTCAAGGACATGGAAAGCGACATCCGCGATAACCAGGCCGAATTCATGAGCTTCATGCAAACGCTTATGGGCCGAATCCAGGAAAAGGCACAAGCCGCTTCGCTGGCCGAAATGCAGAAGGAAATTGCCAAGAACAAGGCCGACGGCGCCGCCTACATCGAAAAGTGCAAGGAAGACAAAGCCTTTAAGCAACTTCCCTCGGGCGTGCTCATGAAAGTTGAAAAAGCCGGCGACGAAGCACAAAAGCCGACGCCGCAGAGCTTCCTCACGGTTCGCTACACCGGCAAGTTCATCGACGGTACGATTTTCGACAGCTCGCTCCGCGACCCGGAACGCGGCGAACCGAAGCCGTTCACGGCAGACAGCGAACCGGCAGCATTCCCCTTCCCGCTCGAAGGCACGATTCCGGGCTGGGTTGAATCCTTCCAGCTCCTCGGAAAAGGCGCCAAAGCCACGCTCGTCATTCCGTCCGAACAGGGTTACGGCGACCAGCCCGGCCGACTGCCCCCCGGATCGACGCTCGTCTTCGATGTCGAATTGGTCGATTTCTCGGACAAGGCTCCGGCCAACGAAGTCCCCGCCGGCCAATAAAGACCGAGCGCTTCCTCACGGAAAAATCCCTTCCCGTCACGCGGGAGGGGAATTTTCTTTTTTGTTTCCGCATAAATCCTTAGAATAGCTAAGCATGTTTTCTAAATCATTCCTCGTTTGGGCATTACTCCCCTTTATCGGAGCCGTACCCGCATTTTCCGCTAACGAATCCGCTCCCCAGGCACAAAAACAAGCCTCTAACGAGCCGATCGCCGTCCTTCCCGAAAGCGGCCTTCCCGCCACTTGGCTCCAAGGCACGCCCGTGACGCATTGGGAGAAGGATAAAGTTTATGTCTTCGAATTTTGGGCCACTTGGTGCGGCCCCTGCCTCGCGGCGATTCCGCATTTGGACAAGACCCATCGGGAAGTTACGGCAAAAAATCTCAACGCCCAGATTGTCGGCGTCAACGTACGGGACCGCGCGTCGCCCGCAATGCTCAAGCAGTTCCTCGCAAAATTACGCGTCCCGCCGAGCTACACAGTCGCCGTGGACACCAAGAAAAACACGGAAGAACTTTGGGCGCGCCCGCGCAAGATTGTCGGTATCCCGCACGCTCTCGCCGTTAAAAACGGAACGGTCATTTGGGCCGGGCACCCGATGCGCCTGAGCACCGAGCTCATCGAAGCCATGACTCAGCCGGACTTCGGCGAAAAGAAGCAGGAGGAAACCCCGAAAGAACCTGACACCGACACGCTGAGCAAACGCCTCGAAGAGCTTACAGCACTCTACGCCTCCTCCGATACGGAAGAAGCCGACCGGGAATTGGAACGTTTCTTAAAGGACGAGACCGTTCCGGTTTCCGCCAAGCAGGACGCACTGAACATCCCCTGCCACGCGGCACTTGCCCAGAAAGACTTCCAGCAAATGAACGCGAGTCTGCACCGTAAAGCCGAAGCATTTCCGCAAGATCCCGCCAATCTGAGTGCCGTTGCCCGCTTTATTTTGGAAAGCAACAAAATTCCGGAAGAAGAGCAAGATCTTGATTTCGCAGAAGAATGCCTGAAGCAAATCCTTTCGATTACGCGCGACGACAAGCTCCGCCGCCAAGCCCTGCGGCAGCTTGCCCGCGTCTATGAGCTCAATGAAGATGACGAAGCCCGCCGAAACACGCTCCGTGAGCTTTGGCAGACGAGCATGGAATACTCGTGGCTCAAGCAAATCGAAGCCCACCTCAAGTCGCTTCCGGAAGCTACCGAAGTGCTGAAAATCTACGCGGCTCTCGATAACGGAACGGGAAAGCTTCCCGTCGCTTTTACCGCAGAAGCCTTCCCCAAAAAGGCGGAAAAGCAGGCGCAACCCTCCCGCGAAGCAGATCTGTTAGCCTTCCGCAAGCTGTCAAGCCGCCTACGCGACATTCGCCGCAGCAAAAACCAAAACGAAGAAGAGATCAAAGCCTTCCGGGAAGAGCTGAAGCCTTTCCCGACGCTTTACATGCGCGCAACGGAAATCCTGACCTCCCTCGCCTATGCCCGCGACGACTTTCAGGCCGCCGGAAAATACTGCGAGGGCATTATGAACGAATTCCCGAACGTTTCCTATATCGCCAAGATGCAGCTCAACGTTCTGAACTCGGATCGTAAACTGCGCGCAGCAACACTCCCCGTCACAATTCTTGCCTACCGAAACATTATCGGCGAAGGCACCCCGGATGCCTCCGATTACTGGCAGGCAATCTCCAAGGTTTACGCGGAAATGGGCGACTGGGAAAACGCCGTGCATGCGGCCTTCGCCTCCCGAAACGCCAGCGCCGACTGGCAGGCCTACAAGGCGAATTAAAGTCCGCCAACCGGAGGGGCTGGAGAGCTTCCCGAAAGGAACGCCTTTCTTTAATCTCTCTACCCCTCCGCGCTTGACCTTCACGCAAGGGCAATCATACTAAATCTTAACACTTTTTCATTAACCCCCTTATTCTATCAAAGAAAATGCCGAAAGTTCTTCTCTCCAGCATCGACAAACGCGAACAGGCTCAGGTGGACGCCGCCGAAAAGGCCATCAAGACCGGCAACGCGCAAGTCGCCGTCGAAACCTGCTCCGCCGTCCTGCGTCGCCATCCCGAATGCACGGAGGTCCGCCGCATCCTGCGCCGCGCCCAGAAAGTCGCCACCGGAAAGCGCCCCGCACCCGTTAGCGGATTGAGCAAACTCCTCGGCGCCCTGAGCGCTCCGAGCAAGGCCGCCTGCGCCAAAGACCCGATGAAGTCGATGCTCGAAGCCGAGAAAAAGCTTTCCTCCAATCCCTACGACATCAACGCGAACAAGCAACTCGCATTCGCCGCGGAAGCTGCCGGTCTCTGGGACGTCGTCGCACTCGCGTACGAAGATATCGTCGCCGTCGAACCGAAGACAGAAAACTACACCCTGCTCGTTTCCGCCTACTTGAAGGACAAGGACGTCGCCGGTGCGCTCAAGGCCGTTGACGGCGCACTCAAGAAGTACCCGAACAACGGCGACCTCCAAGAGCTCGCACGCCAAGTCTCCGTCGCACAGACGATGGACAACGGCCAATGGGACGAAAGCAAGGACTACCGCTCCAAACTCGCCAACACGGAAAAAGCGCTCGAACTCGAAAAGAAGAGCCGCGTTGTTTCCGACGCCGATTCCGCAGCGGAAGAAGTACCGAAAATCCTCGCAGAAATCGAAAAGAATCCGGAAGACCTTCAGCTCTACCGCAACCTCGCCCGCAACTACAAAATCATGGGCGATCTGGATAACGCTGTTCTCACGATTCAGCGCGCCCGCGAAACGACCAACGGGAAAGTCGACGCCACGCTCGAAAAGCAGGAACACGAACTCACGCGCGAAAACTACGAACGCCGCATCAAGGAAGCCGAAGCCGTCATCGCCGAAGATCCGTCCAACGAAGAATACAAGGCCTACCTCACGGAACTCCGCAAATCCTTCGAAGAATACACGTTGCAGGCTATCCAAACGCTCGTCGAAAAATATCCGAACGACTACAACTATCGCTACGAATTCGGTCTCAAATTGCTCGAATCCGGCAACATCGAAGGCGCTATCCGCGAACTCCAGCTCGCTCAGCGCGCTCCGAAAAACCGCCACGCCGCGATGCTCAATCTCGGACGCGCCTTTATCGCCAGCGGCAAGTTCGACCTTGCAGCCGACCAGCTTTCCGTTGCCAAGGACGAAATCAAAGTCATGTCCGACATCAAGAAGGACATCGTTTACGAATTGGCACAAGCCTACGAAAAGGGCGGCAAGCAGGACAAGGCCATCGCCGAATACAAAGCCATCTACATGGCAGACGCCTCCTACAAGGACGTCTCCGAAAAAATCAACGCCGCCTATAACTAATCGTCCGCCCGTACAAACGCCATGCACCCGCAAATCGAAAAGCTTCTCGCCCGCTATCCGGTCCTCGCTCCCTGTGGGGACGATATCCAAAAGGCCGTAGACGCGCTCGCCGATACCTACCGCTCCGGCGGAAAGCTCCTCCTTTGCGGCAACGGCGGCAGTGCGGCTGACGCTGATCATATCGCCGGCGAACTCCTGAAAGGCTTCTGCTCCAAGCGCCCGCTCAAGGCGGACGCACGGGAGCGCCTCGGCGAGGAACTCGCCTCCAAGCTTCAGGACGCCCTGCCCGCGATTTCCCTGCACTCGCTCGGTGCCATTAACACCGCATGGCTCAACGATTGCGACCCCTACTACGGCTACGCACAGTTGGTTTGGGGCCTCGGCAACGCGAACGACGCCCTCTTCGGAATTTCCACTTCCGGAAACTCTAAAAACGTTTGCCACGCCATGGAAGTCGCCAACGCCAAAGGTCTGGTCACTATCGGGCTTTCGGGAAAGGCCGGCGGAAAACTCAAAACGCTCGCTTCGGTTTGCATCTGCGTTCCGGATTCAGAGACTTTCCAAATTCAGGAACTCCATTTGCCGATTTACCACGCGATTTGCCTCGCGCTCGAAGATAGTTTCTTCGCTTAAGAATCAGGCGCAAAAAAGCGGGAACGTCTCAACGGACGTTCCCGCTTTTTTGTCGGAAAATCAATTCCGTAGCCCGATTAGCCGAGCCATTCGGTGCGTTCGGAAAGCGACGGGGCTTTCTTGCCGTAATCCGGGTCGGAGAGGCTGGCGCGAATCTTCTTTGCGAGTTCGGGCACGGCTTCCGGCGTCACTTTCTCGTAAAGCAGGTGGTCGACCTGAACGATCGGCCCCGTGCCGCAGCAGGCGAGGCATTCGACGAATTCGAGCGTAACATTACCGTCAGCGGACGTTTCTCCGCGCTTGCAGTCAAATTCCTTTTCGAAGGCTTCCATCGTCTTGTAGCTTCCGCGAAGTGCGCAGGAAACCGTGCGGCAGATCTTCACGTGACGCTTGCCGATGGGATTGAGACGGAACATCGGGTAGAAAGTGACGACTTCGTAAACATTAATCGGCTCGATTTCGAGCTTCGCGGCGATCCACTTCATCGCAGCGTCAGTGACATAGCCGAGTTCTTCCTGTGCAATGTGGAGCAAGGGAAGCGTCGCGCTACGCTTTTGCGGGTACTTGGCGACAATCTTGTCCGCCTTTTCGAGCGTTTCCGCCTTTAGTCCGGTCGCTTTCGCAAGCTCACAAATGCTCTGAGAACAAATATCGTTTTTCATGTCTGTAAAAATTGTTTTCCTAAACCTAACACGTTCCCGTCTAAAAGGCACGTTTTTTCCTCTCTCGGAAAAGGAAAGCAACGTTTCGCATACCGTTCCGCTTGTTCCGTGCCGCCACAGTCGCTTTTTGAGAAATTTTTCCGCTCCCTGGGCTAATAAGCCGGGAGACTAAACGGAACGACGGCACGCCAGCAGGGAGAGCAATTCGCCGGCGACTGCCTTGTCGTCAAAGGGAAGCGTGACATCGGCAAATTCCTGATACGTTTCGTGTCCTTTGCCGGCGATGAGTACGACGTCTCCGGGCTGAGCCGCTTCGAGAGCGAGTCCGATTGCCCGACGTCGATCGGGTTCAAAGAGGATTTTATCGGCCGCAACGACTCCGCTCCGCATATCGTCGAAAATCTGCTCGAGCGGTTCTTTTCTCGGATTGTCGGAAGTCGCCCAAGCAAAATCGGCAAAGCGTTGTACGGCTTGCACCATCTTCGGACGCTTTCCTCGGTCACGGTTTCCGCCGCAACCGAATACGGCGAGTAGTTTGCCGCCGGTGATGCGTTTGAGCATTCCGAGCGCATTTTCCAAAGCATCGTCGGTATGCGCGTAATCGACAAAGACCTCGAACGGGAACGGATTTCCGCCGACGCGCTCCATACGCCCGGCAACGCCGTCAAAGGCTTTCAGGTCGGCGACGGCCTGCGCGAGATCTCCGTTTAGCGCCGCCACAATTGCGAGCGCGCACAGCACATTGCTCACGTTATAATTCCCGGGGAGCGAGGTTTCCGCTTCCATACATCCACCGGGATAATGTAGCGTAAATCGGCTTCCGGAGGCGCTGAGAACGATATTTCGGGCTTCAAAATCCGGAGCGTCGAGACGTTTTTCATTTTCCGTCCCGAACGTGAACACCCGAGTCTGCGGAGCGATTTTCTCCCGCAGGCGCAGTCCGTATGCGTCGTCGGCATTCAGAATCGCCGCCCGCGGGTAGGCGCCTTGAGAGCCGTCGAACAAGCGTGACTTCACGGAAAAATAGCTTTCCATGTCGCCGTGGTAATCCATGTGGTCCTGCGTCAGATTCGTAAAAGCAACGACATCGAACGGTAGCGCATAGACGCGGTTTTGGCAAACGGCATGCGAGCTCACCTCCATCACACAGCCGGCACAGCCGCTGTCACGCATTTCAGCGAGAAAACCCTGGACGTCCACCGCCTCGGGTGTCGTCTTGTAGGAAGGCATGCTGCGCGCACCCAATTCGTAACGCACGGTTCCGATGAGTCCCCAGGATTTATCTCCGCCGCATTGGCACATCATCAGAAAGCGTACAATCGAGCTTACACTGGTCTTTCCGTTCGTACCCGTTACTCCGACAAGCCGGAGACTGTCCTGAGGATTGCCGTAAAACACGGCAGCGGCCAACGCTGCGGCCTGAGCGACATCGGGAACGACCACTTGCGTGACCGTGTCCGGAAGCGCCAAACATTCCCGCACGACAATCGCACATGCCCCCCGCTTCACGGCGTCTTCAGCGTAAACGGAACCGCACGTACGCAGACCGTCAAAGGCAAAAAACAATGCGCCGGGAACAATGCGGCGGCTGTCCGTAATTAAAGCCGAAGGACAAAGGGTTTTGTCTCCGAAGACAACGGCTCCGGGCACCTTCTCGAAAAGCTCAGAAATGTTTTTCATCGGACTCGGCAGTATGAATCGGTTTGATTTCCAATTGACGGATTGCCTCCATGGCAACCTTCTTAAAAATAGGAGCCGCAACGCTGCCGCCGTAGCCGGTGATGCCCTTGGGCTCATCCACAACTACCGTGATAATTACCTTCGGGTCGCTCGCAGGAAAAAAGCCGGAGAACGAGCCAACGTGATGCCTGTTGGACGGTCTTCCGTTGATGTATTTACGGGACGTCCCCGTCTTCCCGGCCACTTCGTAGCCGGGAATCCGTGCCTGCTTACCGGTCCCTTCCCGGCAGACGGCTGCCAGCATTTCCGCGACATTCTTGGCGACGGAGGCCTTGACGACTCGCCCGCGGGAACGCGGCGAATACTCGACGAGCGTGCCGCCGTCCTCGTGGAGAATACGCCCGACGAGCAGCGGTTCCCAGAAGACGCCGCCGTTTGCGATAACACTCATCGCATTGTGCGTCTGAAGCGGCGTGACGGTAATCCCGTGTCCGATCGGCATGCGCGTAATCGTGTATTTATCCCAACCTTCGGGAAGCGGCTTAGCGGGATCACGCACTTTACCCGTAGCCTCCCCTTTTTCTCCGATAACCGAAATCAGATTCGTGCGCTGGCCGAAGCCGAATTTCAGCACAAAATTGTAAAACGCTTTTTCCCCGTTTTTCTCAGCAAAGCGCATCCCGATTTGGGCGGAACCGCGATTGGAGGACTGCTTAACGATTTCGCGAACGCTGAGGCTGTTGCCCATTGCGTGGTCTTCGCCGGGTAATCCGCGCATCTGTCCGAAATACGGCGCCTTGGTCACCGTACAGTCAAAACGGCTTTCCGGCGTGATGACATTTTCCTCGAGTGCCATCGCCACGGTGAACGTCTTAAAAACGGAACCGGGTTCATAAATATCCGTCACTGCGCGGTTACGCTGGTGCTCCATCGGGGCCTTCTCCGTATTGTAAAATTCGTTGAGATTGAAGGTCGGCCAATTCGCCAGAGCCAGCAAGCGCCCACTTCCGGCTTCGCTGGCGATAACGCAGATTGACTTCGGATTGTACTTTTCCCCGAATTTGCGACACTCCGCTTCGGCGATGCCCTGAATACGCGCATCAATCGTCAGCTCCACCGCATTTCCGTTGCGGGCCGGCACTTCGCAGGAACGTCGGTAAATGAGTTCGCGTCCGCGCCGGTCGTGCGTCATCTCCGTCCAACCGTTTTCGCCGCGGAGAAAATTATCCATCACTTTTTCGATACCCATCGCAGGCACGCCTTCGTTGTTGACGTAGCCGATGAGCTGGGCCGCCAATTCCCCTTTCGGATAACGGCGCACGAATTTTGCAATCCCGTAAACCGGCTTAACGGACGAACGGACGATTTTCTGACCTTTCTTGGTTACGTGCGTCGGCTGCAAATCCATAATCGCCTGGTGCACCTCGGACGACACTTCTTTTTTCAGAACCGCCCAGCGGGTCCCTTGGGCCTCGTACTTTTTTCGCACGGTCTCCTCGGGCAGTTCCAAAATCTTCGCCACTTGCGGAATCAGGTCCCAATCACCGTCCGCCAGTTCGCTCGGGTCCACGCCGATGTCCCAACATTTAAAATTGTAAGCAAGGCTTTCGCCGCGCGAATCCCGAATGTCCCCCCGCATCGCGACTTCGAGCTTCCGCGAATGGGTCTTTTCCTTTGCCTCCTTGATATACTTTTCGGGTACAATAAGCTGTAGCCAGGCCAAACGGGCAACAACCGCCAGAAAACAAAAAATGATGCCGGAAACGACCAGCGCAAAACGCTTGTTCGATGCAATAACGTTGCGCATCCGAAGGCCTACTGCCGTACCGATGTGGCGGAGATTCCGAAATTATTCGATGCCAATTCAATCGCTTCCGCACGCGGATTCGGGTCTGCCAAACTTTTCCCGTAAGGCACTTTCAACGAGCGCACGTGGATGACATGAGTACGCTCAGCATCATGAAATCCTCTGCGTTGCGCCTTTTCGCGCACGGTCGTCGCATTGCAAATAGCATCCCGATGCACTCGGGCTTCGGGAATCTCCTTCGTTTCGAGAACCCTGATTCGGCTGTTCGTACGGCGTACGTCCGCATTGAGACTGTCACGTTCACGCTGAACTGCGACAATCGTAAGCGAAGCAATCAGCGCCACGACAAACATCGCGGCAACAACGACTACCGAGAAAATATTCTTTTGAACGAAGGGCTGCATAAACAAAGAGATAAATCAGATTTTTTTGAGGGCTCGCAAACGCGAAGAGCGGGAACGCGGATTGGCCGCAATCTCACTCTCTGAGGGGCGCAACGTTTTGTGCGTAATCAGTTCCGCACGACAAATGCGCTCGTCCTGGAGACGACTGTCAAAACGATCGACCGGGCGACCGCAGACTTCGTTGAAGAATCGCTTCACAATGCGATCTTCGAGCGAGTGGAAGGAAATGACGGCAAGCACGCCGCCAACCTTCAACGCGGAGAATGCTTTGGGTAAAGCGCTTTTGAGTTCTCCGAGTTCGTTGTTCACCGCAATGCGAATCCCCTGGAAGGAACGCGTTGCCGGGTGAATTTTAACGCCGGGACGCTTGCCGATCTTCGATTCGATCAGCGCCGCAAGCTCCGTCGTCGTTGAAAGTTTTCCGGTCCCGCGAGCCGCAATAATCGCATCAACGACGCTACGCCAGCGAGGTTCTTCGCCGAAATCGCGGATCGCTTCCGTCAACTCTTCCCGCGAAGCCGTTTCCAAAAACTCGGCGGCGGGAATGCCGCTACGCGTATCCATGCGCATGTCGGCAAAAGCTTCCTTGCGAAAAGAAAAACCGCGGGACTCGTCGTCGAGCTGGAAAGAAGAAACTCCGATGTCCATCAGAATTCCGTCAAACGGAGCTTCCCTAACTTCGTCCAAACGGGAAAAACAAAATCCGTAAAAGCGAAAACGATCGCCGAAACTTTCCGCAAATTTTTCCGCTCGGGGAAGTGCCGCCGGATCGCGATCCATCGCCGACAAACTCACACCGGCCGCCGCGCCGCGCTCGAGAATCGCGCGTGAGTGTCCGCCGCCGCCGAAAGTACAGTCGAGAAAGCTCCCGCCCCGCTCCGGTGCTAATACCGTCAGCGTCTCTTCGAAGAGAACGGGAATGTGTTTTTCCTCAGACATACTTGTGAATTTGTGAATAAAATGTGGAGAGTGTAAATAAAGTTTAATTACATATTCACATCCTGCGAATAAGTTTGTGAATAAGCTTTAGAGGCCGAGTTGAGCCAACGTTTCGAGGATGTTTTCCGGCGATCCCATCTTCGCATCTTCTTCCGCAAGCTTTTCCGGATTCCAAATATTAAATTTCTTAAATTCGCCCGTGAGCACGACATCGCCGCTGATTCCCGCGTGAGCGAGCAGACGCGCATCCAACGTAATGCGTCCGGCCTTGTCGCAGCTGACTTGGCAGCTAAGGCGACCGAGCATCATCAAAGCACGCTGCTTTTCGGGGGCGCTCAAGGTCGGCTGGGAAGCCGCTTCCATCAGTTTTTCCACCATCGACGGCGGATAAACCGTAATGCATCCGCTCGGGTTCGGGATAGCCAAATACACGGAACGCGCGTCGTCCGACGAAAAACGCCAACCCGACGGAATCGTCAGGCGGTTCTTCGCGTCCAACTTATGCCGGAATTCTCCGACAAAAAACTGTGTATTTTCGATGGGCATGAAATTAATTTCTTCGGGATTGCCTCCCTATGACAAACACTTTCCCCCATTTCGCCCCACCGGTCAACATTTTTCCCCGATTTTCCCCTAAAACTTATTTACATTTTATTCACAAAATACTAACAAAACGCCATGGGTTTGCCTTTCCGCTCGGCTTTTTTAAGCGCCCGTTCTTTAATCTCCGATTCGCTCAATAATTGCTCGCCGACTCCCCGCAAATGCGTTTCAATAGCGGGAAACATTTTGCCTATGAACTACCTCTCTCTGGACCTCGGCGCCGACAGCGGTCGCGTCATTCTCGGAACTCTCGAAAACGGGAAAATCACCCTCGAGGAAATCCATCGTTTTTACAACAAGGCCGTCCCCGTCAACGGGACCCTGCGTTGGGACGTCATTCGTCTTTTTGACGAAATGAAAACCGGCCTGAAAAAAGTCGCAGACCGCGGCATCCCCGTCAAAAGCATCTCGACGGACTCCTGGGGCGTTGACTATGTACTGCTCAAGGGCAACGAGCCGATGCTGACCGCGCCCTATCAATACCGTGACGCCCGCACCGACGGCTCCATTGAACGCGTACGCGCGATTATCCCGGACGAAAAGCTCTTTGCCGAATCCGGCATCATGTTCCTCGGCATCAACACGCTCTATCAATTGTTTGAAGACGCGCGCACCCGTCCGGAAATCCTCGCTTCCGCCGAAGGCTTCCTCAATATCGGCGACTACTTTAACTGGCTCTTCTCCGGCGTGCCCGCCGCGGAAATCTCTCTTGCCAGCACGACGCAACTTTACAACCCGCGCACCAAAAACTGGTCTTACGAAACCGCCGATGCACTCGGCATTCCGCGCAAAATTTTCCCGAACATCGTTCCGTCCGGCACGACTTTGGGCAAGCTCGTCCCCGCAATCGCCGAGGAAACGGGACTTTCGCCGGAGACGGAAGTCGTCGCCTCCTGCTCGCATGACACGGGCGCGGCCGTCGCCGCCATCCCCGCAGACGCCTCCACGAGCTGGGCATTTCTCTCCTGCGGCACCTGGTCGCTCATCGGCATTGAATCACCGACACCGTTTATCAACGAAACGGTACGCCAAGCCAATTACACGAACGAAGTCGGTTACGGCCACACGACGCGCTTCCTGAAAAACATCGTCGGCATGTGGATTCAACAGGAATCCATGCGCTACTGGAAGGCTAACGGCAACGATACGCCCGCACCCGAACTCGACAAGCTCGCGGCGCTGGAACCGGCATTGCGCTCGCACATCAACCCGGACGACGCACGCTTCCTCAAGCCGAACGAAATGCCGCAAAAAATCGCGGATTTCTGCGCCGAAACCGGACAGCCCGTCCCCGAAAACGTCGGGCAGACCATGCGTTGCATTTTGGAAAGCCTCGCCCTCGCCTATCGCAAAGCGTTGGACGATATTTCCGCGCTCGCCGAAAAACCGATCGACACGCTCCACGTCGTCGGCGGCGGCTCCCGCTCAAAGCTCTTCATGCAGTTCATCGCCGACGCCACGGGACGCACGGTTGTTGCCGGTCCAGTTGAAGGCACGAGCTGCGGCAACGTCCTGATTCAGGCGGTTGCGGCCGGAGAACTCTCCGGCCTCGACGCGATTCGCGAAGTCGTCCGCAACTCCTTCGACGTCAAGACCTACGTTCCCGCGGCCGACCGTAGCGCCTGGGAAGCGGCTTACGAAAAATTCAAAACACTCTAATTCATCAACATGGCTCTCGCATTTTCACTTGAACAACTCTGCAACGTCATCGACCCGATTAAGGTCGAAGGCACAACAACGGCTCCGCTTTCCAATATCGGCGCTTTGGACTCCGCGAAAGAAGGTGACCTCGCGTTTCTCGGCAACGAAAAATACCACGCTCAGGTCGCCGAATGTAACGCTTCGGCCATTCTCGTTCCCGCGGACTACACGGGCAGCTCGCCGAAAGAAAATCAGGCATACATCTTCGTCGAAAAGCCCTCTTACACGCTCGCGCTGATTTGCGGACAAATTGAAGCCGCGCTCTGGCCGAAACCGCCGGCAGGGATTCACCCAAGCGCCGTTATCGCCGAATCCGCGAAGATCGGTAAAAACGTGCACATCGGCCCCTTCTGCGTCATCGGAGAAAAAGCCGTCGTCGGTGACGGCACCGTGCTTGATTCCCATGTTTCGCTCGGAACTGCGGTTTCGATCGGCGAAAACTCGCACATCGAAAGCGGCGTCCGCCTCTGCGCCTACACGCAAATCGGCGCCCGCGTCCATATCCTCCCGAACGCTGTTATCGGCGCAGACGGATTCGGCTTCATTCCCGTGGACGGCAAGATTGAGAAGATTCCGCAAATCGGCAATGTCGTTATCGAAGACGATGTCGAAATCGGCGCCGGCACCTGCATCGACCGCGCCCGTTTCTCTTCAACCCGCGTCGGCAAAGGCACGAAAATCGACAATCTCGTCCAAATCGGCCACAACTGCGTCATCGGCAAATACTGCTTCCTCTGCGGCCAGGTCGGCATGGCCGGATCGACGACGGTCGGCGACTACGTCACGCTCGCCGGTCAGGTCGGACTCGC
>JAZRTJ010000015.1:0-6838 GCA_045651925.1 Candidatus Spyradenecus sp.
GCAAGATCGAGCCGGACTGCGAAATCGTGTTATGAAAATGACGAGAAAGCAGCGCCGGACGTTTCAAAAAATCATCGCGGCGGCGATTTTTACCGTCTGCGGCATTTTCGTCGGTATACTCGGCGATGGGATGATTTCGGACATTCTCATGTACATAGCCCTCACGGCGGCATACCTATTGGTTGGACTTGAGGTGCTGATCCGCGCCGTCAGAGGCGTGATCGGAGGACAGCTGCTCGACGAGAATTTTCTCATGGCGATTGCGACAATCGGCGCGATTTTGCTCGGCGTTTCGGCGGGCGTGTTCGGCACGGCTAACACTGCTCCGGTCACGTTTTTCGTCATGTTCATCCAGCTTAACCTCGCGCTGATGATTTTCAATCTGATGCCGATTCCTCCGCTGGACGGATCGCGTCTGATGTTCTACGCGACAAAAATGAAGGAGGAAACGTACTATAAAATCGCCGCCAACGCCTGGTGGATTTTGCTCGCGCTAATCCTTTTGCCGTCGCCGGGAAATTCCTTCCTCTCGTACGTATTCCGCCCGATTTTCGAAGCCAGTTTTGACCCGCTTCTGCATTTCGCGGACTGGATCGCCCGATGTTTCGCGGCCGGAAACGCATAGCGGGAACGTTTGCTTGCGAGGACAGGCAAAGCGCCGTTTAATGAAATCTCTACTTTAATACCGCATGAAAAAATCAACCGTTTATCTTTTATTGGCGAATATCTTTTTCGCGGCGCTCGCCTTGTATTTCGCGTTGGAATCGTCGGACTTCTCCACCGAAGGAGCGGAAAATCGTGCGGATGTCCTCAAGCTGCGCAGCGCCAACCGCGAAGTTTATTCGCTTAAGGAGCAGGTACGTAGCCTCGAAAAAATCAACTTGGAGTCGATTGAAGACGAGAAAAAGCTGCTCGAAGAAAATGAGTCGCTCAAAAACTCCATCTCGGTAAAAGACAATGATTTGGAAAAGATGAAGCTTTTTTCTCTGGAACAGGAAAAGGGCAAAAAAGCCGCGGAAGCACGTTCTTCCCGTGCGACGGACGAGCTTTCTGTCGAGAAGTCGCGTGTCGCTGATTTGGAATCCCGGCTTGAAGCCGAGAAAAAACGTTGCGACGAACTCACCGGTGAATTGGTGCGCGCCCGTAATCTGACAAAGGATTTGGAAACCTCGCTGGCAACGCGAGAAAGCGAGCTGGAAGATCTCAAGGAAGATTATTTCGCGGCGGAAACCGAGCTCAAGATTTCCCGCGAACGCATCAAGGAATTGGAAGATTCCTGGTTTTAGAAAAGATTTAGCTCATAAAAGCAGAGCGCTCATCCGCATAAGGTTGAGCGCTCTGTTTTTCGCGAAAGGCTGGGATTCTATTCCAGCGATACGGAAACCTTGAAACTTTCCGTGGCGCCGGCTTCGACAAAGTGGAGACCGTTTCCGTGTTCACAGCTGTTCGGCGCTCCCATCCAGGGTTCCACGCAGTAGAAGGGCGCGTCTTCGCTTTCCGACCAAGTGACGACCGTGGTCCACGGCGAGGGGACTTCGTTTTCGCCGACGCGAATAACGATGTTTTCTTCGCCGCTTTTCGGTCCGAACGCGACACGGTTGCTTTTCAGCTTCGTGTAGAGCAGGTCGCAGATTTCCGGATCGCCGAAGCAAACGGGCTCACGCGGGGCTTCCGCCTTCACGAGCGAACCGTCCGAGGCGTGATGCCAGAACTTCTTGGCATCGATTTTCAAAACGTAGTCCTTGCGGGACAGTCCGGCGTGCCACGGCATGGCGAAGTAGAAGTGGTGTCCGGCGCACCAGGGCAGGCGTTCGCTTCCGCGGTTGACCAATTCGAATTCGCATTCCAGCGAAAGTTCTTCGAAACGGTAGATGACAAAAAAGTCGTAATCGAAGGGATAACCTTCGCGCGACGCGTCATTCGGGATGAACTTGGCGCGCACGGAGTTTTCCGTCGCCTCAACGATTTCAAAAGCGCCGTCAACCGCGTAGCCGTGTTGCGGCATCGGTCGCACTACGCCGTCCACCGGATTTTTCCAAAAGAATCTTTTGCCTTCGACATAATTGCGTCCCATAAACGGGAAAAGAATCGGATTTCCGCCTCGGATTTTCCGGTATTGTGAGAAATCCGCATTTTCGGGCCAGCGAATGACTTCGCGGCGATTGCCGGCGACGTCGATGGTCCAGCTCATGAGGCGGGCGCCGAGCGTCATGCAGGCGGTGAAGGTGGAGGCGCCGATGCGCCATTCCTGAAACGTATAGCCGTCTTTTTCAAAGGTTTTCATAGCACGAAAATTAAAATCCCGCCGGCGCGGTAAACGCGAGAAAAAAGCGAACGAAGATTTTAAGCATCGGATTTCGATTTTCCCTCGTGGCGCGAAAGACTACTTTTCGACTTCGTTTCTTGCCAATGCCGAATAAGTCCTATAGTCTTTCGCGCATTCCCGAAATTCATGGCTTCTATTTTCAAAAAAATTTCTACCTTTTTGGGTCTTCCCGTACTTTCCAATGCCTATTCCTCCGAGCACGCCTCTTTGGAGTCCGCCCTTTGGGTTTCGAGTAATACGGGGATTGTTTTTCTTTCCTGCGACTGGCGCGATTCGAAAAAAATGCCGCCGCTGAGCCTGCGCTCCGGAACGCGTATTCGCGAAATCGTCCGCGTCCCGCCGCAAATTGCGGGGATCAATTACGGTTATTACATGGACGGAAACACCGTCGTGTTTCTGCTCTATCCGCGCCTGTACAAGGGACACTATGTGGCGCCGGAAGCGGAAGTTTTTGTCGCCGGCAATTTCAACGGCTGGAAAAACGCAATCGGCGATCCGTCTTGGCGCCTGCAACGCGTTGTCAGCGGCCAGTACGACGTTTGGGAATTGCGTGTGCCGCAGGAGCGCGTGTTTTACGGAGACCACGCGGAGCACGTCATGTTCAAATTCGTGACACAGGCCGGAGAATGGCTCGGGCCGCCTTCGGAGTCCGTAAACCTGATTTTAGACGAGGGAGGAAACGGGAATCTGCGTGCTTCGCGCAATCAGACGGGCTATCAGGTTTTCCAATTTATCTGCGAACGCCCGGTCGATTTTAATTTGCCGGAGGAATTGGTTTGGAACAGCGAAAACCGCCCGCACGCCATTCCCGTGAATGCGGGTTTCATGATTGCGAAAATCTTTTCGCCGATCCCGCTCGGCTCGCATGTTTCCCGCGACGGTAAGAAAACCGTTTTTCGCGTTTTTGCTCCGCGTGCGCTCTCTGACAGCGTCGAATTTTGGAGCGGCAATGTTGCGCGCCAACGCCTCGACCTGCAGGCGATTGAGAACGGTCTCTGGGAATGCGAATACAACGCCAATCTCACGGGTTGCTATTACTTCTACTACATCAGCGGGAAAAACGTCGATAACAGCTCGGCCTTTGCCGAAGACATGCCGATCTTGGACCCCTACGCCAAAGCCTCTTGCAGCCGTACCGGACCGGCGATTGTCGTGGACGAACACAAGCTCGGCTTCCCGAAAAAGACCTTCCATGCACCGAACCTTTCGGATTTGGTAATTACTGAAGTGCACCTGCGCGACCTGATCGCCAAGCTCCCGCAGTTCGCCGACAACAAGACCCTCGGCTTCCGCGAACTCGCCGCTTGGGTTCGTTCGCCCGATTGCTATCTGAAGAAACTCGGCGTAAATGCCGTAGAGCTGCAGCCGATTCAGGAATTTGATGCCGAAAAGCGCGAGGATTATCACTGGGGCTACATGACGAATAATTGGTTCTCGCCCGCCTCGCATTATGCGTCCGACCCGACGACGGGAACCCAGATTGAAGAATTCCGCGATTTGGTCGATGCCTTCCACGAAGCGGGGATGGCGGTCATTTTGGACGTCGTCTACAACCACGTCGGCGAGCCCAACCACCTCTTCCGCGTCGATAAAAATTATTATTTCCACCTCGATCCCTTCGGCAATTTCACCAATTGGAGCGGTTGCGGGAATGACTACGACGCCGACAACCCGATGTCGCGCAAGCTCGTTTGCGACAGCCTTATCTGGTTGCTCGAGCGTTACGGCGTGGACGGTTTCCGATTCGACCTCGCCGAACTCATCGGTGTTCCGGCCTTGCGCGTTATCGAATCCACCGTGCGCACGCGTTTTCCGGACGCGATTCTCATCGCCGAACCGTGGAGCTTCCGCGGACACATTGCCTACAATTTGCGCAAGACGACGTTTTCGTCCTGGAACGACGGTTTCCGCGATTACGCCGCCAAATACGTCCACAACGCCGTCAATCTTGACGGCTTCCGCTACTTCCTTGCCGGCTCACCCGAATACTTTGCAAGCTTCCCCTCACAGACGATTAATTACACGGAATCTCATGACGACCGTTGCTGGCTTGACCGCATTACGGAATGCGGCAACTCGAATGCGGAGAATCCGAGCGAATCCGACCGCCGTCGCACGCACATCATGTTTGCCTTCCTCCTGTCCGCGCTCGGCACACCGATGCTTGCGGAAGGGCAGGATTTCCTGCGCACGAAGCACGGGAAGAACAACACCTATCTCGACGGCGAAGAAAATGCCCTCGACTATGCGCGCCTGAAACGCTTTGAGGGAACGCACGAATTCGTGTGCGGCTGGATCCGCTTCCGCCTTTCCCCGCGCGGCCGCCTTTTCCGTCAGCGCAACAACGTTTCCCGCGAGTTCTTCCGCTTCTATCCGGACCAGCGCAACACGGCGGTTGTCGCCATTTACAACGCGGATTTCTCTCAAGGGAAAATGCAGTACGCGCTCATGCTCAACCCGCAAACGGCTCCGGCGACGGTGCAAATCCAACAGACTGCGCTCGAAGGCTTCCGCCAGATTGCGAATTCCGAGCAGATCGACCTCGAAGGCGTGGCCTCCGAAAGCGGCTTCTCGCACGAGGGCGGATTCCTTACGCTTCCGCCGCTTTCCGTTTCGCTTTGGATTCGCGGAGAAGACTAAACCGCGATGAAGATTTCCGTTGTTTCCTTCGATCTTACGGGGACGCTCCTGAAGCCGTTCCCGTCGATCGGGGAATTGTGCGTCGAAGCGATGCGCGAGCAGGGCATTGCGGAGATTCCCGACGCCAAGGAGTTCAACGCCCGGCGCGACACCGCACGCCGCGTTGCACAGGTCAACGGCAACAGCCCGACCAGCGAACGCCGCTCCCGTGATTACTGGCGCGCGATGCTTTGGGAAATTTTTGCCGGACACTGCAATAACCGCCAGTTCGAACTCGCCGCCGAATATATTTACCATGCGTTGGCATCGCCCGAACATTGGAAGCTGATGCCGGATGTTGTCCGGGCGCTCGAAGCGATCAGCTTTCTCGGCGTTAAAATGGTGGTGCTTTCCAACGGAGACTCCCGCTGGAAAAAAGCATTGGCCGACAAACAAATCGCGCATTTTTTTGACCGAATCTTCGTCTCTTCCGAAACCGGCGTTGCCAAACCGGGCCAAGAGGCCTTCGACAATCTTTGCCGAGAAATGAGCATTCCGCGCGGGGAATTGCTCCACATCGGCGATACGCTCGCCGAAGACATCATTCCCGCCGTCGAATTCGGGGCTAATGCACTTTGGGTGACGTCCCGGCCGACGGCGCTGCCGCCGGACAATGTTCTGATTTTCTCGAGTATGCGCGACGTGCCGGAGTATCTGCGCTCGAAGATGGTCGCTCCTTTTTCAAAAAAAAAACTGACGCGCAGTGCGAATAATCTGCTCGCCGGCCTGAGCGGTTTGCCGCAGGAAAATCTGAGTCCGCGGAAATACGCTGAATTGGACCGAGAAAAAGAGACGAAGCTCTCCCGCCGATTTGTAGAAGATTCCGAAGTCCGGCGCGAGCAGGGACGTACCGAACCGCAGGATGTGGCATCGCTCTGGGAAGGCCTTCTGCGCTCGCACGGCTATTACGAACAGAGCCTGCAGGCGCAGCTGATGAATGAATGGAACGATTTGCTGCCCGCGAAGTTGGCGGATCGGACAACTCCCGTTGCTCTCGAAAATAATTTTTCGGTGCTCAAGGTGCAGTGCGCGAACACCGTTGTACGCCAAGAATTCGAATTTCGGAAATCCGCGATTCTGAAGAAAATCCATGCCCGCATTGCTGCGGCCCGGAAGATTCGCCGAATCGTTTTGATTTAAGGCTGGCTCCGGAAATTCATTTTTAGAGGTCGCCTTAAGCGTCGGACTAAACGAAACAAAAAAAGCGTTCCCGCGATTGCGGGAACGCTCTTCTTTTGCACTAATCCGGTGATTAGGCCTTGATCTTCTTGCCGGTGGTCTTGAAGAGCTTCTTGACGGAAGCAACGGCGTAGTCGCGGTTCATCTTGGCGATGAAGTCGAGCGTCTGGCCCTTCGGGCAAACCGCCTGGCATTCTCCGAGGTTGGAGCAGTTGCCGAATCCGGCTTCATCCATGGCCTTGACCATCGCGAGAACACGCTTGTCCTTTTCGGGCTGGCCCTGCGGGAGCGAGTTGAGCTGCGTGACCTTCGAGGAGACGAAGAGCATAGCGGAAGCATTCTTACAGGCAGCGACGCAAGCACCGCAACCGATGCATTCCGCAGCGTCCATCGCCGTATCGGCGACTTCCTTCGGAATCGGCATGATGTTGGCGTCGATCGCGGAACCCGTGCGGACGGAGACGAAGCCGCCGGCCTGAATAATCTTATCGAACGCCGTACGGTCGACGATGAGGTCGCGGATGACCGGGAAGGGCTTCGCGCGCCAGGGCTCAATCGTGACGGTTTCGCCGTCCTTGAAGTGGCGCATGTGAAGCTGGCAGGTCGTCACACCCGGGAGCGGGCCGTGCGGCATAAGTCGGAGGCCAAGCGGTC
>JAZRTJ010000016.1:0-22272 GCA_045651925.1 Candidatus Spyradenecus sp.
TGGGGATGGGAAGAGGTACGTTGGGAAGATTCATTATTGGAAAGGCGAAGTTCTTATGTTTTGAGCGAAATGCCATTTCTTAAAGGAAAGACCCATAACCTGAAATTGTTTTATCATAAACAGGGGATTTTGGGAACGGGCGGACTACGGGGATATGATTTGTGGGGACGCGTGAATCTTAAAGGAGAAGAGCTTTTCAAGTTGAGAGATAAATTAGGCGATAAATTTTTTTATTTGGGCACACCTCTCGGAAAATGTTGCGAGAGTGAAGAATTGGCTCGCATGCTTTCAATCCCCTGCGATTGGAGTGAAATGTATCCTATTTGGCATACAGGGGATCTTGACGTTTATACGGACCCGGAAAGCCTTGCGTATATTTTGGATCAAAAAAGCTATTCTTCGACGACATGCGTCAGTTTTTATTTTCGGGTAGGGACATATTTTTTGGAGCTTAGGAATGCGATTCCCGACCCAGCCTATTAACGCATAAAATTTAGATTCGATGAAAGGAGTTCTATGTTCAGACTAGTTCTACTGTTTTTAGGGGTTTCTCTGAGTTTGAATGCGGCAGTTGAGTTCTCTTCTTCCGAAAAAGTACTTCGTTCCATTCTGATGTATCCGCAGATTGAAGCTGCTTCGCAAGACGGACTTCTCGGGGAAAAACAATTTAGTTTTTGGCTAGAAAAAGAACTTCTATCCGACTACAAATCGGGCGAAGTTACCTCCTTTGAGCAAATTGATTTCTTTTGTCCGGAAAAGGATTCATTGCGCATTTCTCTTAAAGGAAAAGCCATGCTAAGCTTCGACTTCGAGAACAAACAACTTAAAATATTAAGTGGTTCTTTTGAAAGAGAGAGCGCCTCTGTGTGGGGGAGAAGCGCCGGAGTCGGCGGAGAAACGGAAGTCGTTGGAATACGTCGCGTAAGTGTGAATGAATACTTGTGGAGTGTATGCGAGCTTTTTAAGTCTCCTGACCGCATTCAAGACACCTTTCTCCGGTTGATTGAGATTGCTACGCATTTTAACATCGAGCTTGTCTGTAAAAATTCGAAAACTGTCATTTCTTTTGACCAAGGAGAATCGGAGGATGTGGCGGCGCTGAAGAAGGTAAATTGGCGACAGGGTCGCCAACTTCACAAGTTTAAGGAAGGACCTCAAAATGGGGAAATCATTATCGAGCTGTGCCGTGATGTCGGAAAACATACGCGTTATGTCGTGCGTATGGCGCTCAAAAAATCGGAACTTCCGAGAGAATTGCTACAGAAATACCCGGGTCTTCGCTGAAGGCGATTGGTTTTCGACTAAAAGATTTTGTTAGAATAATCGTAAAATTGTATAACAATTCTAAAGAGAATTTTCTTAAGCGCCCTGTGCGATATAGTCTCGCAAATAAAAATTGTGCTTCATGGGTGAACACTCTTTTTTCTTTTGCTTTTATATCTTCAGCTTATAGAGAGAAAAGCGGGGAGTTTTCGGGGTTTGATTGGGGGGAAGAAGATATAAATTTCCGAGCCTATTTTTTAAACCCGACGGTGTTTAATTATTACGCGGAACGCAATGAAATATAAACATTTTCGCTTTTTACTTTTTTCCGGTGCTTTACTAGTGTCGGTGTTGTTCGGTGTCGGGTGTGATTGCATCCCGGGGGTATTTTGGATTGTTCCGCCTTCGTTGCGAGAGGTGAATTTGGTCGGAAAAACACGCCAAGATATCATTCGTTTAATTCTCACAGTAGAGGATCATCGTCATCAATATTGGTCCTACGGTTATGAAGATCCGAAATCAATCGGCTACACAAATAAAAGCCCCTATTACGGAGGACGCTTCGATCGGCCTCTGATTTATAACTCGTGCGATTACAAGTGTGTGCAGCTATATTCCGCCTTTCCTGAAGACGATCGTCGGGACATCCGTAAATTGATGAGGGAGCGGGCGAGATACTGGCTTGTATTCTTTCGATATATAGATTTTTTCGGGCGCGCGTGGTGTCTCGAATTTGACGAAAGAGGTGTTGTTGTTGCACAGACCGAGGTTGATGTATCTTCTCTCGGGGCATTATTTTGATTGCGGGAGCGCGGCGACCGCGGAGTGGACATACGAGGCGGAACGTGATTTGATTGCCCAAGTGAAAAACACCGTCAACGGCAACGTGGCTTCCGCAGTACTACTACGCGTAATACGGTAGGGCTGTTTTTAGATCTGCGGGGAGCGGGGCGCTTTTAAAGGCCGCCGGCCTGCACAAAGAGGCCGAGGCTTTGGAGAAGGGCGTAAACGAGGAGGAGTTGGGCTGATTTCCCCAAGAGCGGATTGAGTTCACGCGGGTCCTCATAGCTTTGAAGCGTTTTCAGAATCGGCCCCATCATCCACGGGAGGACGACCATCGGCAGGAGGATGCACAGGGCTTCCATGCCGAAGATAAATCGCAGAGCCAGAGGCGAGAGGAAAAGGAAGACCAGGTTGAATTTATAAAACCCGATTGCAAAGCCTTTGCCGAAGCGGACGACCGTGGTGCGTTTCCCGGCCCGGGCATCCGTTTCTCGGTCCCGCAGGTTGTTGATAAGCAAAATATTGTTGGCGCCGAACCCGCAGGCGAAGGCAAC
The DNA here is from genome assembly GCA_045651925.1 of Candidatus Spyradenecus sp. GTDB lineage: Bacteria > Verrucomicrobiota > Verrucomicrobiia > Opitutales > UBA953 > Spyradosoma. The sequence continues at coordinate 2,601 of JAZRTJ010000016.1, forward strand.
GAGCCACATGAAGGGCGGGAATTCCAGTGCCTGCGTCCACGTCGTAAAGGCCACGGCGACGAGTCCGAAAAATACGAGGACGAAAACGTCGCCCAGTCCGTGGTAGGCCAGCGGGAAGGGCCCGAGCGAATAGGCTAAGCAGGCGATGACGCTGACAATGCCGACGGCAAGCATCCAAATACCGCCGAATCCGACTAAGGCCAGTCCGCAGGCGGCCGCAATGAAAACCGATACGAGTGCCGCCATCAGCGTTTGCTTCGGGGAAAGCCAGCCTTGTGCCGTTGCGCGTTCGGGACCGAGGCGCGCTTCGGTGTCGGCGCCTTTTTTGAAATCGCCGTAGTCGTTGGCGAGATTACTTGCAATCTGGGCAAAGAGCGCAAACAGTCCGGCGCAGAGGGCGGGAATGAGCGCAAATTTTCCGACGGCGGCGGCGCATGCCGAACCGAGCAGAACCGGAGCGAGCGCGGCGGGAAGTGTTTTCGGACGCGCCGCGAGAAACAGAGCTTTAACGGGCGTCATGGCTATCGGGCGTTTCCGCGAATCCGGTCGAAGGCCTCGAGCAGTTCTCCTGTGCGCGGGATGACGATTTTTCGGTCTCCGGCTTCCGTCGTTTCCAGGTACGGGTCGGGCGGTGCTACCAGGTCGAAGGGCTCTTCGGGGAGATTCTCTTCGTCGAACTCGATGTCGTAAATCGGGTCCTGTTCGTCAAAAATCATTGTCATGCGGCGCGGCGTGGAGTCGAGGACGCGTGCGGGATTGTCCACGCGATTCTTTTTGACAAGTTCGAAAAGGCAGGGGAAGCAGTCTTTTTTGTAGCCGTCGATGAAGGCTTTGACCCAGGCATTCGAGACGTCCGCGCGATTTGTCAGCAGAGCGACGTCCGAGAAGTGGATGCAGGCGGCGAGCCATTCGGCGCTTTCGGGGACGGCGGAGGCGAAGCGGCAATCGACGATGGTGACGACGCGGGCGACGCTCCAGTCGAGGCGTTTGGCGAGGGCGGCGAGGGCTTCGATTTGGTCCACGGGGTCGTCTTCGCCGTCGGTCAGAAACACGGCGTTGTCGCCGGCATCGTGAGGGGCGCCGAGGTCAATAGTGTTTCCGTTTTCGGAAAATGTCCAAGAGCGCAGTGTCGTGCTCGGGAGGGCGGCGAGGGCTTTTTCCGCGTCTTCGTTGCGTTCGGGTTCGGCAATGTAAACGGTGGTGTCGCCGCTCAGTCCGTCGCGGACCAGGTCGGCGAGTACGGCGCGGCGTCCGCAATCCGGAGTTCCGAGAAAAATGTACAAATTAGTCATAAGGAAAGTATCAGATTAAGCGTGGAGGCGTCTTTGCGGACTAAAATTGGCGTTGTGCCTTTTGGCGGAGGAGGTGGTCAACGAGGACGAGGGCGGCCATGGCTTCGACAATCGGGACCGCGCGCGGAAGTACGCAGGGATCGTGGCGGCCGTGACCGATGACTTCGCAGGGGGTGCCTGAGGCATCGACGCTCATCTGTTTTCGGGCGATTGTCGGCGTCGGTTTAAAGGCGACGCGGAGCGTGATGGTTTCGCCGTTGGAAATGCCGCCTTGGATGCCGCCGGAGCGGTTGGTGGCCGTGCGGATTTTGCCGTCGCGGACCTCGAAGGCGTCGTTGTGCTGCGAGCCGCTCATTTGCGTGCCGGCGAATCCGCTGCCGATTTCAAAGCCCTTGGTTGCGGGGATGCCGAGCATGGCCTTGGCCAAATCCGCTTCGAGGCGGTCGAAAACCGGTTCGCCGAGACCTGCGGGTACGCCGCGAATTTTGCAACGAATCGTGCCGCCGACGGAATCTCCGTTCGCGCGTGCGGCCTTGATGCGCTCCGCCATTTTATCGGCAACGGCAGGGTCGGGGCAACGGACGGGGGCGGTTTCGATGAGCGCTTGCGGGAAAAAGGTGTCGCTCTCGGGCATGGCGATCTCGGCGACGCTTTCGACGTAGCAGGAGAAGTCCAGTTCCGGGCAAAGCGCCGCGAGGACTTTCTTGGCGACGGCGCCGGCGGCAACGCGTCCGATGGTTTCGCGGGCAGAGGCGCGTCCGCCGCCTTCCGGATTGCGAAAGCCGTACTTGGCGATGTAGGTAAAATCGGCGTGTGAGGGGCGGAATTGGTCGCGCAACTTGTCGTAGGCCTGCGGGCGGTGGTCGGTATTACGGACGAGCAGGGCAATCGGCGTGCCGGTCGTGAGCCCTTGGTAAACGCCGGAGAGAATTTCGACGCGGTCGCCTTCTTTGCGGGGCGTGGAAAGATCGCTTTGGCCGGGACGCCGGCGGTCGAGTTCGGCTTGAATCGCTTCCGCGGAAATCGGCAATTGAGCCGGGCAACCGTCGATGACGACACCGATGCCCGCGCCGTGGCTTTCGCCGAAGGTGGAAATTTGAAAAAGCTTACCGAAAATGCTACCCATAAAATACCCAATGAAATCGCAATCCGCTTCCCGCCGCAACGCGAATTTAAGCGCTTCCGTATTTCGACGAAGGGAAAATTGCCGTCCGGAGTTCCGTCGTTCGGGTTCGGCCGCGGGAAAGCACAGAATTGATGAAAAACAAATTGCGTTCCCGTCCGGAATCGGGCATGCTCAAGCACTCATTTTATTTTTATCTATTTATGGAAAACATCATTGCAAATATCATGCTGTTCGCGCAGGACGCGGCGGCTCCGGCAACTCAGGCAACGGAAGCGGGTGCCCCGCAGACGGGCGGGATGACCACGCTCCTCATCTACGTCCTGCTCTTTGTCGGTCTCTGGTTCATTCTTTTCCTCCCGCAACGCAAGCAACGCAAGGCGCTTCAGAAGTTGCAGAGCGAGCTTAAAGTCGGCGACACGGTGCTGACGGCAGGCGGCATCTACGGGAAGATTGTGGCTCTCGACGATGCCAAGGCCACGCTCGAAGTGGCTCAGGGCCGCATCGTGTTCGTGCGCAGCCAAATCGTCGGCAAAGCCGAATAATCGTTTTGAACGGACTGTCCGGGTGTTTCCCGCAGTCCGTTTTCTCTTTGTTTAAAAGATTAATCCTTTTCCCATGTCCGCCAAAATCTTTTGGAAACTTTTCGCATCCGCGATTGTGGTGGCGTTTGCCGTTGCGAGCATGTTGCCGTTTTCGAGCACGCCTTTTCGCGAATATTTGGATAACACCGTAACCTACGACCGCGAGGCCTTCGATCGCGTGCTCGAGGAAATGGACCAGCGCGTCCGGGATTACCGCAACGAAAGCGTCCCCGCCGACAAGAAGTCGCCGACGGCTTATGCGGCGCTGAAAGACATTGCGGCCGGGAAAGGGGTTTCGGGCCAAGCGATCGACCTGAACAAGGCGTTTTTCCCGGAAGTCAAGATGGTGCGCGAGCCGAATCTTGATAAGAAGAACAACATGCTGCTGCAGGAGCTGTTGCGCCGTTCGCAGGGCAAGGTGAAGCGCGGTTTGGACCTTCAGGGCGGGATTTCCTTCACACTCTGCGTCAATCCGGAGGCGGCGGAAGCCGAAGCCAAGGCGCTTGCCCGTGCCAAGACGGAGGAAGAGCGCGCCGCTCTGAAGAAGGAAGCGGAAGAACGCGCCGAGGCCAAGAAGGGCCAGATTGCCCGCGCTGTCGAAGTCATCAGTGAACGCGTGAACGCTTTCGGCGTCAGTGAGCCGGTGATTCGTCCGGTCGGAAGCGATGCCATCGAAGTGCTGCTTCCGGGCGAAGACATGGCCAACAATCCGGATGCGATTAATGCGCTCAAAAAGCCGGCAAAGCTCGAGTTCCGCTTGGTTCACCGCTACGAATTTCCGCCGGCAGGTGCACGCGAAGGCGACTTGGTTTCCCTGCGCGTCAATCCGCTTTCCGCCGGCTCTGCCGTCGCGACCTACGAAGTGCTTTACGACGAACACCACGATCGCGAGACGGGCGAAGTGACCCGCACGCCGGTTTATGTCAAAAAAGCTCCGGAAGCCACCGGCCAAATCGTCGAAAACGCCACGCCGACCGGAGACGGACTTTCCCTTTACGTCAGTATCGATTTCACCTCGCAGGGCGGAAAGGTGTTCGGCGATATCACGCAGCGCATTGCCGACGAAGACAACGCAAACGCCGCGCTGGACCTTCCGTACACCGCCAAGCACGGGCGCTTTGCCATCGTGCTCGACGGCAAGCTGATGTCGGCTCCGACCATCAATGCTGCCGCCGGCGGAAAGAAGACCGGCATCTACGGCGGGCGTGCCCAGATTACGGGTAACTTCGACCAGCGTGAAGCGAAGGAGCTGGCCGATACGCTGAACAATCCGCTCGAGTTCGAACTCGAATTGCAGGATATGAAAACGGTCGGCGGAACGCTCGCGAAGGACGCGCAGGCGCAGTCCGTCAACGCCGCGATTGTCGGCTGTGCATTTACGATTCTTTTTGCACTCGTGTTTTACCGCGTCGGCGGCTTGGTCGCCGTGCTCGGCATCATTGTCAATATCGGCGTGCTCTTCGGCGTTCAATGCGCAATCGGCGCGACGCTGACACTCCCGGGCATCGCGGCGCTCGTGCTCACCGTCGGGATGGCGGTGGACTCCAACGTCCTCGTCTATGAACGTATTCGTGAAGAAGTCCTGCGCGGGAAGTCCATGCGCACGGCCGTTCAGCTCGGCTACAATCGCGCGTTCCTGACGATTTTGGACTCGCAGTTAACGACCTTCCTCGTTGCCGTCGTGTTGATTCTGCTCGGTACGGGTTCGGTCAAGGGCTTCGGCGTAACCCTCGCAATCGGTATTATTACGACGATTTTTGCCACCTGCGTTTTCTGCCGCGGGCTTCAGGAATTCCTGGTTGAACACGGAATGCTCAAGGACATTTTCGGGGTTAAGTTCACCAAGACGCCGAATTTCAAGTTCATGAGCAAATGGAAGCTCTCCTGTGTGGTCGTCGGGGCAATGATGTTGCTCGGCGCGGGGACGATTGCTTACCGCGGCGATGACTGCCTCGGCAAGGACTTCAAGGGCGGCGAATCCGTAACCTTGCGTATCGTCCAAGATGAAGCCGTGCATGAAAAAATCGGCGTCGGCGAACTGTTGAAGGCGGCGGAAACGACCGGTATTACCGACGTCACGGCCGTTTATCAGCAGCAAATCGGCGCGGAAGAAAAGACCCTGCTCGTCGAATGTGCGTTGACAGAAGACAAGTCGCAGGGCGAATTTTCTAATATCAATAAGATTGCCGCCGCGATTCAAAACAGCTACCCGGAACTCTTCCCGGCAGGTGCGAGCATCGATGAAATTATTATCGGCAAGCAGGCCGTCGGCGCGACCGTCAGCGACCAGCTGATTAAGACGACGATTATCTCTCTGCTCGTAGCGCTCTTCGGTATTGCAGTTTACGTCGGCCTCCGCTTCGAAACCGGATTCGGTATCGCGGCTTTGATTTCGACCCTGCACGACATTCTCGTCGTCACCTTCATTTATCTGGCTACCGGCGGACAGCTCTCCGCATCCATGATTGCTGCGTTGCTCATGGTTGCCGGTTACTCGATTAACGACACCATCGTCGTCTTCGACCGTATTCGCGAAGAACTCGAATTGAATCCGGACATGAAGCTCGGCGATGTCATCGACTTGTCCATCAACCGCACGCTCACGCGTACGATGATGACTTCCGTGACGACATTTTTGACGGCTTGCGCGCTGGCCTATCTCGGCGCGGGCGATGTCGCCGAATACGGTAAGGTCTTCATCTGGGGCGTTATCGTCGGGACCTTCTCGTCGATTTACTTGGCGGCTCCGATCTTCTACTGGTGGCACAAGGGCGACCGCGAACACGTCAAGGAAGAAGAAGATTCCTACCACTACGAGTGGGAAGCCAAGTCTTCCAAGTAAAACAAGCCCGCTCTTTATTCAACGTTCCCGCACTTGCCTGCGGGAACGTTTTTTTTGTGGCTACGGAAACGTTTCGGGCTTTGATTTTAGGCTTCACTTTTTGAGAAATGCGGTTAACATTTGTAATCGCTTATGAGAGTTATCCCCTACGGCGCTGCCGGTGGCGTAACCGGCTCCTGTTATCTCGTTGAGACAAAGCGGGCGAAAATCCTCGTTGACTGCGGGATTTTCCAAGGATTCACCCTGAGTGATTCCTCCAATCGCGTTCCGGGCGGCATTAATCCCGGAGCTTTAGATGCGACGATTCTTACCCATGCGCATTTAGACCACTGCGGACGACTCCCGCTTTTTGTCAAAGCGGGATTTTCTAAACCCATTTATGCAACGCAGGCGACGATTGACGTGGCCAAGCTGATCTTGCTCGATTCCGCGCATATTCAGGAAGCCGATGCGATTCGCGCCAACCGTAAGCGTGCCCGCGCCCTGCGTAAGCCGAAGCCGCCGCTCTACACGACCGAAGACGTGAAAAAAGTTTTCCCGCTGTTTACACCGGTGGAATACGAAGTGTTGACCGAGGTGGCTCCGGGGATGAAGTTCCGTTTTGTCGAAGCCGGGCACTTGCTGGGATCGACTTGCGTCGAGCTCTTTGTCAACGACGTCGGCGTAAAGAAATCGCTGATGTTTTCCGGCGATTTGGGCGGCCCGGGCATTCCGATTATCCGTGACTCGAAAAAGGTTTCCGATGTTGATTTCGATGCGGTTTTCGTCGAATCGACTTACGGGGATCGCGACCACCGCTCGCTGGAGGCGACGATTAACGAGTTCCGCCAATTGCTTGAGGAAGCGATTGCCCGAAAAGGGAAGGTGCTGATTCCGACCTTTGCCGTCGGGCGCGCCCAGCAATTGCTTTATTATCTCGGGAAATTCTTTTCGAGCGGCGAGTTGCCGAAGATTCCGGTTTACTTGGACAGCCCGATGGCTATCAAGGCGAGCCGGCTCTACGCGACGCACACCGAACTCTACGACGAAGAAGCTTCCGACCGCGAAAAAATGAAGCGCCTCAAGGCCGGGCTTTCGACGCTGAAGATTTGCGAAACGGGCGAAGAATCCCGCGCGCTCAACGACATGGAAGGTCCCTGCATCATTATGGCGGGAGCAGGCATGTGTAACGGCGGACGCATTCTTCACCACTTCAAAAACAATCTCTGGAAGCCGAATACAACGGTGCTCATTTGCGGTTATCAGGCGGAAGGCTCGCTCGGACGCCTCATTGCCGAAGGGCGCAAGCGCGTAAAGATTTACGGCGAAGAAATCGGTGTGGCCGCAAAGGTTTACACGATGGGCGGATTTTCCGCGCATGCCGGGCAAACGGATTTGCTTAAATGGCTTTCGCCGCTTTGCGAGCGCAAGGCGAAGCGCCCCCGCGTCGTCGTGATGCACGGCGAAGCACGCCAGCGCGCGGCCTTGGCGGAGAAAATTCACATTCGCTTCGGTATCAAGGCTATGATTCCGTGGCTCGGCGAGGCGATTATGCTTTAGAAAACTCCGAAATCCCGCCCGGAAACACACATCTCCGACAGCTTTCTTTTTGCATAAGGTCAAATGCGGGAACGTGCGTTTGACAACGGGGCGCTCTTATTGGAAACTATAGGCAGAAATCGTTATGTCCAAATCACTTCTCAGTTCCGTCATTTTTGCATCCCTGCTTTTTATGCTTCCTGCGGGGCTTTGCGCCCAACAGTATTCCGCACGGCAACTTGCGGCTCTGATTGAAGAGGTGACGGCTTTGCGCGACGAGGTTAACCGCCTGCGCATGGACGTGGAGGATTTGCGTGCGGAAAACGCGCGCTTGGAGGAAAGGCTCGGCAATCGCAAGCAAACCCCGAACAGCGCGGCCGAAATTGCGGCTTTGCGCGTGGAAATCAACAACAAGCTCGAAGCCCATCGGCGTGAAATTGCCGCGAGTGTTGACAAGCGTCTTGCGGAAGTCGTTTCCAATACGAATGCGGCGCTGAAGGAAATGCGCGATCAGGTCAACAAGGCCCTTGCGGGAGTGGGACCCGCGGCTCCGTCTAAGCCGTCCGCGCCGCTCAAGGAGCCGAAGGACCTCCCGGCTAAGGGCATTCAGTACAAAATTAAGTCCGGGGACACGCTTTCGAAGATTGCTCGCGAGCAACGCTCCAAAATTGCCTGGATTCTTTATGTGAATCCGGGTTTGGATGCGAACCGCCTTCCGCTCGGCAAGGAAATCGTCATCCCGCAGGCAGACTAAAACTCTTTCGACACCAACATGGCACAACCTAAGAAAAAACTCGGTCACGGTCGCGGCATTCACGACCTGATTTCTAAATCTGCACTCAGTAAAGCCGTAAACGCTTCGTTTAAGAAAGGCGGCGTTGCTCCGGCTGCGGGAAATGCGGAGGCGACAGCGCTTCCGGCATCGAAGACGGCTGTGCCGATTCCGGCGGCGAACGTGCCAGCATTGCCGTTCCGGGACTTGCCGATCGATGCGATTTCCGCGTCGCCGAACCAGTCGCGTCGCAATTTTGCCGCCGATGCGCTGAACGAGCTTGCCGACTCCATCCGCGCGGAAGGGCTGATGCAGCCGATTGTCGTGCGCGAAAAAGAGAAGGGCGAGTTTCAATTGATCGCGGGAGAGCGCCGTTGGCGTGCCTGTAAGTCTATCGGGATGAAGACGATTCCTGCGCGTGTCATGAAGGCGAGTGATGCCTCCAGCGCAGCTATGACGCTCATCGAAAATCTTCAGCGTGAAAATCTTGATCCGATTGAAGAAGCTTTCGGTATCGGCAGTCTGATGCGCGATTTCAATCTTACGCAGGAAGCCGTTTCCGAGCGCGTCGGCAAGGCGCGTTCCTCAATTGCGAATTCGTTGCGCCTGCTCTCGCTCGACCGCGAAATTCAGGGGTACATTTCCAAGGGGCAAATCAGCGTCGGTCACGCGAAGGTCTTGCTCGGAATCGATAACGAAATGGAACGCCTTTTGCTCGCCCGCCGTTTTGTCGAATCCGGTTGTAGTGTACGTGATGCCGAAAAGCTTGCGAAGAAAGTCAAGGAAGGAAAAGCCGCAGGTCAGGGCGACAAAAACGTGCCTGTCGTGCGCCAAATTTCTCAGGAAATTTTCAAAATCGAAAAGGATCTTTGCTCGCATTTGCACACGAAGGTGCAGGTCAAGCACGGAAAGCATTCGGGGAAAATTATCATCGAGTATCAGGGCAACGATGATCTCGCCCGCTTGCTCGAATGCTTCGGTCTCTAAGTTCCAACTCAATTTATTTTAGCAATGTCACAACGAACCGTTCGCGTTAACGAATTACTGCGCCTCGAAATCAGCGAGCAGCTTCACCGCCGCTGGCCGACGGAGAGCGTTCGCATTACGATTACCGCCGTCGATGTTTCGCCGGATTTGCGGGAAGCCCGCATTTTCTATTCCGTCATCGGCGGCAAGGAAGACCGCGCCGCTGCACGCCGTCTCTTCGAACGTGCCTCGAAAACGCTACGCATGGAGGTCTCCAAGCGCGTGATCTTGAAATACACGCCGGCATACCGCTTTGTCGAAGATAAGGGCGTGGCGCATGGCGTATCCGTCATTGATTTGCTTGATCAGGTCGCTGCGGAAGATGCAGCCCGCGACGAAAAATACGGTGAAGCGCCTTCCGGGGAAGCGTAAAATTTATTTTGATTTATAAACGCAGAACGGCACCCGTAAAAAGGTGCCGTTCGTGCAATGTTTTTTCGGCGGTGCCGATTTAATAATTTCCCGCCGGGATTAAACGCGCATTTTGGCTGCGGCGTAGAGGGCGCGAATGCGGGAGAAATCTGATTCGCGGTCGCCGGAGACCAGACAGTAATCGTATTCCGGCCAGCGCTTCATTTCTTCGAGCGCAACGCACATGCGGCGTTCGATTTCGTCGGGAGCGTCTGTTCCGCGTCCGGTGAGTCGGGCGCGTAGCTCTTCGACGGAAGGCGGCATGATGAAGACCGAAACCAAGGCTTCTCGAATACGGGCGTTGGTCGCTGCAAGCTTACGTACGGTAGCGGCGCCTTGGACATCGAGGTTGAGCAGGACGTTTTTCCCTGCGGCGAGAATGGATTCCACCTGCGCGTGGCGTACGCCGTAGCGATTGGAGTGGACCTGTGCGTGTTCGAGGAAATCGCCGTTTTGGACGCCGGCTTCAAAGGCCTCGTGCGTGAGGAAGAAGTAATCGACACCGTCCTGTTCGTTGCCGCGGGGGGCGCGCGTCGTGCAGGTTACGGCGCGGGAGATCTCTTCCGGGAAGGCTTCCAGCATGCGGTCGCAGAGCGTGGTCTTGCCGCAACCGGCCGGGCCGGATACGAGCAGTAGAATCGGTTTCGAGCTAAAGTTTTCCATGGTTATTTTACAAAGAAAGAGGCGATGAGATTGGTGAATCCGAGGAGGAAAACGACGCCGCCGATGAGTCGGGTGTGCGATGTGCTTTGCGTCGTAAATGCAATAGCGTTGCGGAGAACGTAAGGCGAAGCTCCCGTCCAAAGGGCTCCGATGATCAGCAGGTAGGCCGTTCCCGCAAGGACGACGGAATAGGGTGTGTGCCCAAAGCCGATTTTTAGCAGTTCGTTGCAGACAAACAGTATCAGGACGGCAATGGCGCGCAGCGAGAGCAGGTCTTCGAGGAATTTATACGCGAGAATCCCGGCGCCGCCGAAAAGGGCGAAAAAGGCCCAACGCGGGAAGCCCGCCAAATCGACTTCGCTGATGCCGGCGAGGTGGTAGAAAAACCAGGTCAGGGCTGCCGACCAAAGCAGGATGGCGGCTACGCGCGAGCGAGGGAGCGCATTGAGCGGTGCGGCAAGGCGTTCGCCGCAACAGAAGAGCAGGAGGCCTGCCAAGCTGAATACGCCGCCGACGAGAAGGTATGCGGAAAATAAATCCATTAGCTTGAAAGATTATAAAATGCGCGTGTGTGAGGAAAGCGAGAAATCCGGAAATCTTACACTCAAACTTCAGCCTGAATCAGGGCATCGAGTTCCGTGTCGGAAGTTTTTAGTTTCTCTTTAAGGAATGTTTTCATGTCCTGTGGGAGCGGAGCCGTAAACGTGCGGACGAATTCCGGGCTTTTGAATTCAAGCTTTGCCGCGTGGAGGGCTTGTCGCGGGAGCTCCAGTTCCGCGTCGTGGCGAGCGCCCCAACCCTTTTCGCAAAAATCGAGATAGAGGCGTTCGTCGTGTCCGTAAAGCTTGTCGCCGACGACGCAGTGCCCGATATGCTGAGCGTGTGCCCGGATTTGGTGTTTACGCCCGGTGTAAATAGCGACACGGGTGAGGGTGTAGCCGTTTCGGGCCAGAAGCGGTTCAAAGAAAGTTACGGCGTTCTGCGCGTCCGGGCCGTCGCCGACGCATTGTTTGACCAGGACCGGGCTTGCCGTATCGCGGCGGAGCGGTGCGTCAACGAGCTGGGGTTCCCGCAGTTCGCCTTCTAAAATCGCTAAATAGGTTTTGGACACCCATCGACGTTCAACGGCTTTCTGGGCACGGCTTGCGGCATCGCGATTGAGTGCGATGAGGATGATGCCGCTGGTTTCCCGGTCGAGGCGGCTTACAAGGTGCAGGGTTTCCGCACCGAGCCACTCGCGGGCGGCGCCGACGAGGCTTGACCACGGTCCGTTTTTCGACGGATGGCAAACAACCCAGCCCGGTTTATTGAAAGCAAGAAAATCCGTGTCGCGTTCGACGATCCAAGTCGGTAATTCTTCGGCTCGGATGAGCGGAGCGTTCAGCGCCTGCGGTCCGGGCGGGTGAAAATTGTCGGGAGCGTTTTCCATACATTCGTTTATAGTATTGCGCTAAGTCATGCTCAATGCCGAAATACAGAGACTTTATGAGACTTTCTCTTTGTGGAATATTGTCGTCGGTCTTTTGGAATTGACACCCTTGCGGGAAGCTGATTCAATCCGCAGAAAATTAACCCTGTTTTTTCCCCGTAACACTATGGATAGAGCCACAATTGAGACTTTGGTTCGCAATGCGATTGTAAAGCGCTTGGGCGGCGGGAACGGCGAAGCTCCGGCTCCGACGCTTGTCGTTAACAGCTCTGCGCGTCACATGCACATTTCGCAAGAGGATTTGGAAACGCTTTTCGGCCCGGGCTACAAACTGAACGTCCACAAAATGCTTTATCAGGACGGACAGTATGCCGCGAAGGAAACGGTGACCCTGATCGGCCCGCGCAAGCGCATGATTCCGAATCTGCGCATCTTGGGACCGACGCGTAAGCAGTCACAAATCGAGTTGGCGTTTACGGATGCCGTCTCTCTCGGAATTCCGGATATTCCGACGCGCATGTCGGGCGAGCTCGACGGTACGCCGGGCGCCTACATCATGGGACCGAAAGGTATCCTGGAATTGAAGCAAGGTGTGATCCGCGCCATGCGCCACGTGCATATGTCGCCTTCGGATGCCGCATTCTACGGCCTGAAGAACCACGACCTGTGCCAGCTGAAAATCACGGCACCGTCCTGCACGACGGTCTTTGACGAAGTCGCCGTGCGTATCGATCCGTCCTTCAAGCTGGAGGTGCACATCGACACGGACGAAGCGAATGCCTGCGACCTGGATCACGCGACGAAGGTCGAAATTCTCAAGGCGTAAAACCATTTAACATCAAAAAAACATCAACAATTAACAAATAAAAATTATGAGCGAAGCAATCGGACTTATTGAAACGCGCGGTTACGTCGGCCTGGTGGAAGCCAGCGATGCGATGGTGAAAGCCGCGAATGTCGAGCTCGTCAAGTCGATCTCCATCGGCGGGGCGTTGGTTACGACGATTATCAAGGGCGACGTCGGAAGCGTGAAGGCTGCCGTCGACGCAGGCAAGGAAACGGCATCGCGCGTCGGCAATCTTGTTGCCTCGCACGTCATGGCGCGTCCGTCGCCGGAACTGTTGAAATTCTTCGTCGGCTAATCGGCGGGAAGCGTTTAGTAAAAACATTTAATACAAAGGAAAATTATCATGGCTGCACAAGCACTTGGAATGGTTGAAACGAAGGGTCTCGTTTGCCAATTTGAAGCTACGGATGCGATGCTGAAGAGCGCTGACGTCGAACTCGTCGGCTGGGAAAAGATCGGTTCGGGTCACGTTTGCGTTTTCGTTCGCGGGCAGGTGGCTGCGGTTAAGGCTGCGGTTGAAGCCGGCGCTACGGCTGCGAGCACGATCGGCGAAGTCGTCGCGGTTCACGTGATTCCGCGTCCGCACGAAGACCTCGGCCAGCTCGGCAAGTTCCTCGGTTCGACGGCAACCCCGGCGAAGAAGTAGTCGCCGCGTCTGCGTCCTGTCGGATCGTTGTTAACGTTCCCGTTTTTTGCTATGGCAAACAAGATTCTGGTCGCCAATATCGGCAGCACCTCGTTCAAGTTCAAGCTTTACGAGATGCCGGAAGAACGCGTCCTCGCTTCGGGCGGGATTGAACGCATCGGCGCGGAGGAAGGTTCCTTTAAGTACAAAATCGGCTCTGCGGAGGAAGTGCGCGGGACTGCGGCATTTCCGGATTACGCGGCGGCAATTGCCTTTGTCGAAAAAGCGCTCGGCGGTTTCGGCGAATTGGCGGCTGTCGGTTTTAAGCCGGTGATGGCGAAAGGTATTTCGGGAACGCAATTCATGGAAGAACCGGTTTTGGCGGCGATGGAAGCGCTCTATACGCTTTTCCCGGCGCACAATCCGCCTTACGTGAATGCGATTCGCAGCTTCCGCAAGGCGTTTCCGGAATTGCCCTGTATCGGGACTTTCGAAACGGCGTTTTACGACGACCTGCCCGAACACAATCGCCGCTACCCCGTGCCGCGTGCCTGGGAGGCGGAATACGGCATTCGTCGCTACGGCTTCCACGGCGCATCGCACCGCTACATTTCGCAGCGCGTCTCCGAATTGCGCGGGAATGAAAAGAATCTCCGCATCATTTCCTGCCACCTCGGCGGAAGCTCGTCGATTTGCTGCATCCAAAACGGAACGGCAATCGATTCTTCCTGGGGAATGACTCCGCAGAGCGGTCTGCCGCAGAACAATCGCGTCGGCGATTTTGATGTTTTCGCCGCGATTTATCTGGCGCGCGACCTGAAGCTCGGCGTCGATGAAGTCGAACGCGTCCTCTCGAAGGAATCGGGGCTCAAGGGCCTGTCGAATCTCCCGCAGGGGGACATGCGCGACTTGCTTGCCGCCGCGGAAAGCGGAAATGCGGATGCCTCCGTAGCCATCGACGTCTTTGTCGGCGCGATTCGCAAGTACATCGGACAATTCCTCGTGGAAATGAACGGCGCGGATGTTATCACGTTCACGGCGGGCATTGCGGAAAACAATCCGATTCTGCGCGAAAAGATTCTCGCGGGGATGGACTTCGCGGGCGTCAAGCTCGACAAGGCCGCTAACGATGCCGCACGCTCCTGCGAAGCCGTGCTCTCGACGCCGGACTCCAAAGTCGAAGTCCGACTCGTTCCGACTAACGAAGAACTCATCATTGCCCGCAACGCGTGGGCGAAACTTCACGAAAAATAAAATTTATAAAAATCAAAAAGAAAGAATCTATTATGGCAAATCAAGCACTTGGAATGATTGAAACCCGCGGGCTGATCGCACTCGTCGAAGCGACGGATGCAATGCTCAAGTCGGCAAACGTCGAACTCGTCGGCCCGATGACACAAGTCGGCAACGCGATGGTCACGGTTTGCGTGACGGGTGACGTCGCCGCCGTCAAGGCCGCCGTCGAATCCGGCAAGACCGCTGCGCTCGCGCTCGGCGAAGTCGTTTCGACCAGCGTTATCGCACGTCCGCACAACGACACGGCGGTGGTTCTCCCGAAAGCGAAGTAACGCTTCGGCGGGAATTATCCGTTCAACCCTTAGCGTTCCCGCGAAATGTTGATTGCGCGCGTAGAAGGCTCGGTTGTTGCGACAAAGAAGAACGACAAGATGACCGGTCGCCGCATGGTGCTCGTTCGCCCGTTTGTGGTGAGCGAGCCCGGCGCGCAATCCTTCAAACCGGCTTCGACGACGCTCGTCGCCTATGACGCTCTCGGCGCAGGGACAGGCGAACTCGTCCTCGTCGTTCAAGGCTCTTCGGCGCGCCTTGCCGCCCCCGACAAAGACACGCCCGTCGATGCGGTCGTTATCGGAATCGTTGATTCCGTCGATTGCGGAAAGACCAAGCTGTATTCGTCGGGCGGCTAACATTGGTCAGATGTTGTATTCCCTTCGATATTAGAGGAGGTCTACGCTCTTTGGCGTTAGACGCCCGTGACCGTATTGCAAAAGCGTTTGAGATTTACGAGAGGAGTCGATGATGAAAAGGCGTATTTGCACGTTGCTTATAGTTTTTTTTCTCACGCTCTGTGTGTTCGTATTTCTTTTTCTTGAGTTGTGCTGCAGGACTGATAAGCCACAATCAGAGAGGGAAAAAGAAGTGGCTACGAAATCTCATGGAATGCGAAAAGGCGAAGTTTTGTTGGAAGAACCTCTTTTTGATTTGCAAGATGGAAAGTTATTTTATCAAGGGAAAGAGGTGTTGCTACCGGGAGAGGGGACTAGTCGGAAGATAACTAAAATTTTTCGGGGAGTGGGGTCTTGGATTCTTGTCGAAACTCCTTTTTATAAGGGGAATACGACAATTAACATTTATTCACTTTCGGCCGATTTTTCTTCTTCTCAAGCACTGCGCGTTCTTGCGCTGTCTTACCGGCGATATCAGCAGGCAAAGAATCTTGTTTTTTGTAAAAATGAGTTAGGGCAGGTTGAGCAGATTGGAGTGCTTGTTGACAAAACAGCGACTTCTCTTGCTCGAATCGGGGATTGGGGAAACGGATGGTTTGTTTTGGGAAAGAGAATTGATTGGACGCAAAAAATGATTGCAGCGCTTCCCTGTTTTGAGTGTACTCCCTCAAGCGAGTGTGAGTGGCTTTTCCCTTTTGAAGAACCTCCTAGTGATACTCGCATTCTCTGGTTGGACTTTTCGGTGAAAAAAGGATAAAACTATCTATGTGATTTTATAACACTTAATGATAAAACTATGTCTCAAATTGATAAAAATTTAGTTTCTTCCGTGGTTGCGGAAGTTTTGGCGCAGTTGCGCGAAAAAGGTGTGAACCCCACGGGAATGCCCACCGGCGCTTGTTCCGCCGTTCCCGCGCAAACGCAGTACGGCGTTTACGAGAATATGGAAGACGCCATCGATGCGGCGCAACGTTCCTACAAGTTGCTTTGTGAAAAGGGTGTTGCCGCGCGCCGTAAGGCAGTCGCCTGCATCCGCAAGCTTGCCGTCGAAAATGCGGAAGTTTGGGGCAAGATGGAATTTGAAGAAACCAAGATCGGCAAGCTCGCCCACAAGGTGGAAAAGCTCCGCTCCTGCATTCCGGTTGTTCCCGGCGTGGAATACCTCGATCGCACGGCATTTTCGGGCGACGCCGGTTTGACGGTGATCGACAACACGCCGTGGGGCGTTATCGGGGCGATTACGCCTTCGACGCACTCGGTTCCGACGCTCAGCGGGAACGCGATTAACATGATTGCCGCAGGGAACGCCGTCGTGTTCAATACGCACCCGGGTGCCTGCAAAATCGCGGCTCATGCGATTCGTGCCTACAACGAAGCCATTTACAAGGAAATCGGGATTCCGGACTTGATGACCTGCGTCAAGAAGCCGACTCTGCAATCGTTCGACATCATGTGCAAGTCGCCGACGGTGCGTCTGCTCTGCGTCACGGGCGGCGGACCGGTCGTCAAGGCAGCGATGAATTCCGGCAAGCGCGCAATCTGCGGCGGTCCGGGTAATCCGCCGGTCGTCGTTGACGAAACGGCCAACCTTGCTAAGGCGGCTCGCGACATCCTCGCCGGTGCGGCATTTGACAACAACTTGCTTTGCTGCGGCGAAAAGGAAGTTTTCGTCGTCGATAGCGTCGCCGACCAACTGCTCGCCGAATTCGGCAAGCTCAAGTGCGTGCGCCTCACACGCGAACAGATGGATGCCGTTGTGCGTGAATGCTTCCTGCCGTACGACGGCAAGGGCTATCCGCACCCGAAGAAAGAGTTCGTCGGGAAGGATGCCGCCGTCATCGCAAAGGCCATCGGCTTGGACGTTCCCGCCGACACGGAAATGCTTTTCGGCGAAACCGATGAAGATCATCAGCTCGTTCAAGGCGAACAGATGATGCCGGTCATGCCGATTGTGCGTGTTCCCTGCTACAAGGCGGCCATCAAGGCGGCGCTTAAGGCCGAACACGGCTTCCGTCACACCTGCGTCATGCACTCGAAAAACGTCGATCGTCTCACCGAGATGGCACAGCGTTGCGACACGACCCTCTTCGTCAAAAACGGACCCTCGACGGCCGGTCTCGGTCTCGGCGGGGAAGGCTTCCTGAGCTTCACGATTGCGACACCGACCGGCGAAGGCGTGACGACGCCGATGACGTTTACGCGCTCCCGCCGTTGTGTCATGGTCGAAGCCCTGAATCTCTACTAAAACCGATTCCGGAATTTCCGATGCGCATCGCAATTATCAAAGGCCATGTGACGGCGACGGTGAAACACCCGACGCTGGAAGGCTGGCGGATGCTGATTGCGCAGCCGGTGACTCCGGAGGGTACGCCTGACGGACCGCCCCAAATTGTTATCGATACTTTGGGCGCGGCGCCGGGGCAGAAAGTTGTCATCAACAGCGACGGCGCCGAGGCGCGTCGCTTGGTCAAGGCCAAGCATTCGCCGGCACGCTGGACGGTTATGGGCATTGTCGATGCCCCGAAGGAAGGAGCGGAACAGGAGCAACTATGAGAACGGGAACGGTTATCGGTCGCGTTGTTTGCACGCTGATGCATCCGGCTTTTCGCGGGGACACGTTTGTGCTCGTGTTGCCCTGGAACACGAAAACTTGGAACGCCGGCGGAAAATCCGATTTTGACGCGTCGTTGGTGGCTTATGACGAGCTTGGCGTTGCCGACGGACAGGTCGTGGCTTTCGCGGAATCCGGCGAAGCGGCGGCGGCACTCAATCCGCCCAAACCTGTTGATGCCTACTGTGCGATGATTTTGGATTCTTTCGAATACGACGCAAAAGCCTAAGTTTCCGCACTCATTAAATCCGGGCGAAGATTTATTGATTCGCACGAAAAGCGTCCCGACAAAAACAATGTCGGGGCGCTTTTTGTTTGTCCGCTCTCCCCGCACGGAGAGCTCTACTCGAGTAATTTTTCCTAACAAAATCCTAACTTTCGACTGCTTGACTTTCATTTAGAAAGTTAGGACTCTGTTAAGACTCTTTTGATTTTTTCAAAGAAACTTAACCCAAATCGAGTGATACTATGACAATGCTACTGCTTCAGGTCTTCGGCGGCTTGGCAATTTTCATCTTCGGGATGAAATTAATGGGCGACGGCCTCCACAACGTGGCCGGAGACAAAATGCGAACGGTTTTGCGCCTCTTCTCCGCGAACCGTTTTGTCGGAATCCTTTCCGGCGCAACCGTGACGGCGGTCATCCAATCTTCCAGCGCGAGCACCGTGATGGTCATCGGCTTCGTTAACGCGGGGCTACTCACGCTGGTTCAAGCCATCGCGATTATCTTCGGCGCGAATATCGGGACGACGATCACTGCGCAGATTGTCGCTTTCGACATTGAATGGATCATTATGCCGTCGATTATTCTCGGTCTTTTGCTGAGCTTTGTTCCCGCACGCTCGATTCGTAATTGGAGCGAAACCGTTATCGGTCTCGGATTCATTTTCTTCGGCATGACGCTCATGAGTGACGAACTCAAGGAGCTTTCCAAGGACCCGGCGTTCATGGAGCTCTTCCAAACCTTTAAATGCGCTCCGGTGGACGGTGTAATTCCGCCGCTCGCGCTCCTCGGCGCCATCGGGGTCGGGCTTGCCGCAACCTTCGTCGTTCAAAGTAGTTCGGCGGTTTCCGGGATTGTTATTGCGCTCGGTGTCGGTGGTCTCGTTGATCTTTATACGGCTGTTGCCCTAATCCTCGGTTCTAATATCGGAACAACGGTGACGGCTCAGCTTGCTTCGCTCACTGCAAACCGTGTTGCCAAGCAGGCCGCGCTTGCACACACGCTCTTCAACGTGCTCGGCGTCATCATTATTGCGTCGACGTTTTGGTTCACGATTGACGGCGAAGCGATTTTCTTCAAAGCCGTTCGCTGGTTCTCGGGAACGGAAGGGCTTGCTCCGGAACTTGCCCGCGGATCCATCGGTCGCGAAATTGCGAACGCCCACACGCTTTTCAACGTGACGGCAACGATTATTTTGGTCGGCTTCATTCCGCTTTTGGCAAAAATCTGTGAAAAGGTCATTCCGCTCGAAAAGGAAAAGACCAAGTTCCAGCGCCTCGAGCCGCACCTGCTTTACACGCCGTCCATCGCGCTTGCCCAGACGGCCGGAGCGCTGCGCAAGATGTTGAAGAAATCCTGGAAAATCGTCGATTGCGCACTCTGCCTTTACAATAAGAACGACGAAAAGAATCAGGCCGTGCTCAAGCAGTTGGAAAAGCGCGAAGCCGACGTTGACGAGCGCCAGAAGGACATCACCGAATACCTTTCCAAGCTCATGCAGGTTCAGCTGACGACGGAAGAAGCCGAACAGATTCCGTTGCTTTTGCACTGCACGAATGATGCGGAACGTCTCGGTGACCTTGCGAGCGACATTCGCGACATCATGAACCGCGTTCAGCAGAACAAGTACAAATTCAGCGAAAAGGCGGAATCGGAATTTTCCGAGCTTCACGGCTTGCTGAGCGAACTTGCCGACATGGCGATTCGTCTCCTCGAAAAGAAGTCCCGCGACACGCTTATC
>JAZRTJ010000017.1:0-12738 GCA_045651925.1 Candidatus Spyradenecus sp.
AACTTTCCGCGAACGGGAAATTTCTTGTGCTCACAAAGCTTCGCAGATTAAAATTTGTCGCAATTGTGAAATGTTCTCATAAGAGGACGCTTCATAAACAATACGACCATGCTCGAAAAATTCCTAAAACAAACGAAATTCACGTCGCAGGAAGACTTCTGCAAGAATTTTGAAGTACTCGTTCCGGAGAACTTCAATTTCGCTTATGACGTCGTTGACGAGTGGGCGCGCACGCATCCGGACAAGCGGGCGATGTGCTGGGTGAACGACAAAGGAGAACACATTGATTTCACTTTCGCCGACCTGAAGGAACAGAGCGACCGCGTGGCGGCCTACCTTCAGTCTAAAGGTATCGGCCGCGGCGATATGGTCATGCTGATTTTGAAGCGCCGCTACGAGTTTTGGTTTACGATTCTCGCGTTGCATAAAATCGGCGCCGCCTGTATTCCGGCGACGCACCTGCTGATGAAAAAAGATATCGTCTATCGCTGCAATGCGGCGGGCATCAAGGCAATTGTCTGCGTCGGCGACAAATTGGTCTTGGATCGCGTGGCTTCGGCGCTTCCGGACTGTGCGACGCTGAAATGCGTGATGTCCACGGGTCCTATCGTGCCCGCAGGATTTGACGACTTTACGAAGGGCTATAAGAGTGCACCGGCTTTCGAACGCCCGGCAAACGTCAATACGAACGACGATATTTCCCTCCTTTACTTTACTTCGGGAACGACCGGCCATCCGAAGATGGTCGCCCACGATTTTACCTACCCGCTCGGCCATATCGTTACCGGATCCTTCTGGCATAATCTCGGCGAAGACAGCCTTCATCTGACGGTAGCGGACACCGGCTGGGGAAAGGCCGTCTGGGGCAAGCTCTACGGACAGTGGATTGCAGGCTCGGCCGTGTTTGTTTACGACCACGAAAAGTTTACGCCGCGCGATATGTTGCGCATGATCAGCAAGTACCGCATCACTTCCTTCTGCGCACCGCCGACCGTCTTCCGCTTCATGCTTCACGAAGACATGAGCGGCATCGATATTTCCTGCCTCAAATGGTGCACGATTGCCGGCGAAGCCCTCAATCCTTCCGTTTACGAAGAATTTTACAACATCACGGGTATTCGCCTGCGCGAAGGCTTCGGACAGACCGAAACAACCTGTTCGATTCTGACAACGCCGTGGATGAAGCCGAAACCCGGCTCGATGGGGCTCCCCAATCCTTCCTACAACGTCGATTTGGTAGATGACAGCGGTAAGAGCGTGCCGCCGGGAGTGCAGGGCGAAATTATTATTCGTACACCCGACGGGAAGAAACCGCTCGGACTTTTCAAAGGCTACTACCGCGATGCCGACCTGACGGCACGCGTTTACAACAATGATGTTTACCACACGGGAGACGTGGCGACGCGGGATGCCGACGGCTATTTCTGGTTTGTTGGCCGTAACGACGATGTCATCAAGAGCTCCGGCTACCGCATCGGTCCCTTCGAAGTGGAATCGGCGGTGATGTCTCATCCGGCAGTTTTGGAATGCGCGATTACGGGCGTTCCGGACGCTATCCGCGGTCAGGTCGTCAAGGCGACAATTGTTTTGGCACAGGCCTGGCGCAACAAGGTCGAGGAATACGACAAGCTGAAGCGCAGCATTCAGGACCACGTCAAAAAAGAGACGGCTCCCTACAAGTATCCGCGCGTCATCGAATTCGTCGAGGAGCTTCCGAAAACCATTTCCGGCAAGATTCGCCGCGTCGAATTGCGTGAGAAGGTCCAGGAAATCGTTGCCAAGATTGTCCCCGAATCCTTCAAGGACAGCGCGAAGGAAATCGTCGAAAAGATCCCCTTCGAGGATATCAAACAATCGGTTGACCGCATCGCGGACATTTTCCCGAAGTCCAAATCAAAAGAAGAAGGGAAGGCGGGATAGACTTTCCGCTCGTTGCTATGCCTCCCGTTCTCACAGCTCAAGACTACATTGACGGCGTTTTGCGCGGCGATCGCGTGATGCTCGCACGTGCGATTACGCTCATCGAAAGTGATGCGCCGAAGCATCAGGCGCTTGCGGACGAAGTAATTCAAGGCTTGTTGCCGTACACGGGGAAATCCGTGCGCGTCGGGATTACCGGCGTCCCCGGCGGCGGCAAGAGTACCTTCATTGAAGCTTTCGGTTGCCATCTTTGCGACTTGGGTAAGAAAGTCGCCGTCTTGGCGATTGACCCGAGCAGTAGCATTTCCCGCGGCAGCATCCTCGGCGATAAAACGCGCATGGAAGAACTCACGCGCCGGGAAAACGCTTTTATCCGTCCCTCGCCTTCGGGCTGTGCTCTGGGCGGTGTCGCCCGCAAGACACGTGAAAGTATCCTCATCTGCGAGGCTTTCGGATTCGACGTTGTTTTGGTCGAAACCGTCGGCGTCGGGCAGAGCGAAACGACCGTGCGCTCGATGGTCGATTTCTTCCTCGTCATTACGATTGCCGGAGCCGGTGACGAGCTTCAGGGCAACAAAAAGGGCATTATGGAACTGGCGGATTCGCTGCTGGTAACCAAGGCAGACGGCGATAACCGTTCCCGCGCCTTGGCAACGCGTGCTGAGCTCGAACAGGTTTTGCATTTTATTACGCCGGTCTCGCCGAAATGGCATCCGCGAGCCTTGGCATGCTCGAGCCTCGAAGGCGTCGGCATCGACGAAGTCTGGAAGCTCATCTGCGAATTCGTAGCGAAAGGGCGCGTTACCGGACTAATCGACGAGCGCCGGCGGGAGCAGTCTCTCGAATGGCTCCAGTGGCTTTTGGAGCAGGAACTCTGGAGACGTTTTACACAAAATCCGAACATCGTCGAAACCTGGGCGGAAACGCAGCAGGCGGTTTTGGCGGGAACTCTTTCTCCGACGGCGGCCGCGCGCCGCCTCATGAGCATTAACACCCAATCCCAAGTATAAGAATTATGATTACCCAAATTGACCATATCGGCATTGCCGTGACGAGCCTTGAGGCCACCATTCCGCATTATCGCGATGCGCTCGGCCTGGGTGAACCCCACATCGAAGAAGTTGCGACACAGAAAGTTCGCGTCGCGATGTTCGACGTCGGCGGCGTTCACATCGAACTCCTCGAACCGACCTCCCCGGACAGCCCGATTGCGAAAGCCATCGAGAAAAACGGTGGTCGCGGGCTGATTCACCACATCGCCTTTAAAACCGATGACGCGGCGGCTCAGCTCTCGCAAGCTAAGAACGCGGGATGCGCCCTCATCAACGAGACGCCCGTTCCCGGCGCTCACAACACGCAAGTCGGCTTCCTGCACCCGAAATCGACTTTCGGCGTGCTGACCGAATTCTGCCAGCACTAAGTCTCAGAAACGGCGGACGTTTCCCCGGACTAAAAACACAAAATCCGGGTTGCGTTCGCCATGAACACAGAACACACACATTCGCATGGAAAAGAAACTTACTTTAGACGAGTTTTCGAAGCCGTCTTACGAAGATTGGAAGGCTGCCGCCGTTGAAACCCTCAAGGGCGCGCCGTTCGAAAAGAAACTTTTTACAAAAACGCCGGAAGGCATCCTCGTTGAGCCGATTTACGACGGTGTTGCCCCCGATGCGGCGATTCCGGGATTCTTCCCGTACACGCGCGGAATTTCGGCGGCTCCGCAACCTTGGCTCGTCGCTCAGGACGCTTCCGCCGGATGCGCAGGCAAATACAATAAGATTCTCCAAGCCGCAATCGAACGCGGACAGACGGCCGTTTCCGTCAAATTCAAAGGTACCGGCGTTTGCGGCGGGCTCAAAGAACTCTCCGTTGAGGCCGTTAAGACCGCGCTCGAAGGTGTTGATTTCTCGGCGCTCGCTCTTTTTGTCGACGGCGGTAACGAACCGGCCAAGGTTTACGATACGGTCGGCAAGGCAATCAAGGAACTCGGCGGCAACGACCGCGCAATTCCGGGCGCCATCACGATTGACCCGATCGGCGTCCTTCTCCGCAACGGCGCATTGCCGAAGACGCTCGAAGCCCTCTACGCCGAAATGGCGGACGTAACAAAGCGCTCGCAGCCCTGTTTCCGCACGGTCGGCGTGAATGCCGCGATTTACGCGAACGCCGGCGCGACGGCGGTTCAGGAGCTCGGTTACGCGTTGGCCACGGCAGTCGAATACCTGCGTGCACTCACCGCGGCCGGATTTGATATCGACACGGCAGCCCGCAAGGTCCGCTTTACGCTGGCTATGGGCGGCGACTTCTTCATGTCCATCGCTAAGGTTCGCGCGCTGCGCACGCTTTGGGCAAGCATCGTCAAGGCTTGCGGCGGTGACGACGAGTCCTGCAAGGCGCACATCCACGCGACGACAACCCGCTGGAACAAGTCCTCGCTCGATATTTACGTAAATATGCTCCGTTCGACGACGGAAGCGACGGCGGCGGTTCTCGCCAATGTCGAAAGCCTCACAATCGAGCCCTTCGACGCGGCCGCGCGCAAGGCGGACGATTTCTCCCGCCGTATTGCTCAAAATCTTCACATCATCCTTCGCGACGAATGCCAGTTCGACAAGGTGCTCGACCCGGCAGGCGGTTCGCCCTACGTTGAATCGCTCACGGCACAGCTCGCGGAAAAGGCATATGCGCTCTTCCAAGACGTCGAAAAGGCCGGCGGAATGGCGGCAGCCGTGCTCGCGGGAACGCCTCAGGCTGCCGTTGCGGCCGTGCACGCGGATAAGATGAAGCAACTCGAACAGCGCCGCATGACGCTCGTCGGGGTCAATGTTTACGCGAATCCGGTCGAAAAACCGCTCGAACAGCGCGAATGCTGCTGCGCGAAGAAAGCGGAAGAAAAGGCCGAAAAGCAGGCTTGCTGTTGCTGCTGCAGCGAGGCGGTTGCTGCCGTCTCGGCGCCGAAGCTCGAACAGGTCCGCGCGGCGGAACCGTTTGAAAAAATGCGTAATGCCGTTTGGGCGGCGGAAAAGCGTCCGCAGATTTTCCTTGCAAACATGGGACCGGTGCGCCAGCACAAGGCACGCGCGGATTTCTCGACGGGCTTCTTCGATGTCGGCGGATTCGAAATTCTTTCGAATGCCGGCTTCAAGGACGTCCCCGCCGCCGCGGAAGCCGCCTTGGCCTCCGGCGCGGAAATCGTCGTTATCTGCTCGACGGACGACACCTATCCGGAAATCGTTCCCGCGCTGACTCAGGCAATCAAGGCCGCCAAGCCGCAAACGCAAGTCGTGCTCGCCGGCTATCCGACGGACTTCGTCGAAGCTTTCAAGGCTGCCGGCGTGGACGAGTTTATCCACATCAAGGCGAATTGCTACGCCGTTAACAAAGCGCTTCTCGCGAAAGTCGGGATCAATGCGTAACCCCCTAAAATTGGAAAGCTAATAATCATGAGTATTCCGAATTTCTCCTCCGTCGATTTCAAAATCGCTCCCGCCACGGGAACGAAGGCCGAATGGCAGGAACAAGTCGAAAAAGCAACCGGCAAGCCGCTGAAGGAATTGCTGTGGCGCACAATGGAACAAATTGACGTTGCGCCGTTGCAGACGCAGGCCGACGCCGCCGATTGCCAACAGGTCGGCTTCACCGCCGGGCTCGCACCGAACCTGCGCGGACCGTATCCGACGATGTATGTCACGCGCCCGTGGACGGTGCGTCAGTACGCCGGTTTCTCGACCGCAAAAGAGTCCAACGCGTTCTACCGCCGCAATCTCGCCGCAGGCCAAAAGGGCCTCTCCGTTGCCTTCGACTTGGCTACGCACCGCGGCTACGACTCCGACCACCCGCGCGTCGTCGGTGACGTCGGTAAGGCCGGTGTCGCCGTGGACTCCGTGCTCGACATGAAGACCCTCTTCAACGGCATTCCGCTCGACAAAATTTCCGTTTCCATGACGATGAACGGAGCCGTGCTGCCGGTGATGGCGTTTTACATCGTCGCCGCTGAAGAGCAGGGCGTAAAGCCGGAACTGCTTTCGGGGACGATTCAAAACGACATTCTCAAGGAGTTCATGGTCCGCAACACCTACATTTACCCGCCGACGCCGTCGATGAAAATCATCGCCGACATCTTCGAGTACACGTCCAAGTACATGCCGAAGTTCAACTCGATTTCCATTTCCGGCTACCACATGCAGGAAGCGGGCGCGACGGCGGACATCGAAATGGCGTACACGCTCGCCGACGGTTTGGACTACATCCGCACGGGCGTCAAGGCAGGGCTCTCCGTTGATGCGTTTGCACCGCGTCTCTCGTTCTTCTGGGCGCAGGGCAAAAACATGTTCATGGAAATCGCCAAGATGCGCGCCGCACGCGTGCTTTGGGCGAAAATCGTCAAGCAATTCGGCCCGGAAAACGCGAAGTCGCTTGCATTGCGCACGCACTCGCAGACGTCCGGTTGGTCGCTGACGGAACAGGATCCGTTTAACAACGTTGCGCGCACCTGCGTCGAAGCAATGGCGGCCGCTTTCGGTCACACGCAATCGCTCCACACGAATTCGCTCGACGAAGCCATTGCGCTTCCGACGGACTTCTCGGCGCGTATTGCCCGCAACACGCAGCTCTTCCTCCAAAGCGAAACCGGCATCTGCCGCACGGTCGATCCGTGGGGCGGTTCGTACTACATCGAAAGCCTGACCGAAGCCATTATGGAAAAGGCCTGGGCCCTTATCCAGGAAGTCGAAGAACTCGGCGGGATGGCCAAGGCAATCGAAACCGGCTTGCCGAAGATGCGTATCGAAGAAGCCGCGGCGCGCCGTCAGGCTCAAATCGACTCCGGTCGCGAAACCATCGTCGGCGTCAATCGCTACAAGCTCGCCAAGGAAGATGCGCTCGAAACGCTCGAAGTGGACAACACCGTTGTGCGCGAAGAGCAAATTGCCCGTCTGAACGAAATCCGCGCCACGCGTGACAACGCGGCGGTCGAAGCCGCTCTCGAAGCGCTCACGAAATGCGCGGAAACGAAGGAGGGCAATCTCCTCGAGCTCGCCGTCAACGCCGCACGCCTCCGTGCCACGCTCGGCGAAATTTCCTACGCACTTGAAAAAATCTACGGGAGACATAAAGCAGTGATTCGTTCGATTTCCGGAGTCTATCAATCCGAGTTCGCCCAAGACGGCGACAACAACATCGTCGCCGAAGTGCGCGCCGCCAGCGACAAGTTCGCCGAAGAAAACGGCCGCCGTCCGCGTGTCATGATTGCCAAAATGGGGCAAGACGGACACGACCGCGGCGCGAAGGTGGTTGCCACGGCGTATGCCGACCTCGGCTTCGACGTCGATATCGGGCCGCTCTTCCAAACGCCGGAAGAAACGGCAAAGCAGGCGGCGGAAAACGACGTTCACTGCGTCGGTGTCTCCTCGCTCGCAGCCGGTCACAAGACCTTGGTCCCGCAGCTCATTGCCGAACTCAAGAAGCTCGGTCGCGAAGACATCCTCGTTTTCTGCGGCGGCGTTATTCCGCCTCAGGACTACGACTTCCTCTACGCGGCAGGCTGTAAGGCGATTTTCGGTCCGGGAACGGTCATTCCGGAAGCGGCGAAGAAGATTCTCTCCTTCCTCTAAGCAGGAGCCTTCTCCGAAATACAAGCGTCCTCGCATGATTGCGGGGGCGCTTTTTATTTGAAGAGAACGAATCGAGCGGAGTCTCCGGCAAATTTTCCGGTGCCGTGCCTCACGGAGAGCATTATTTCTGCCCGAATGGGGATCCGTCGAAGAGACTTCGGCTAACGGGAGCCGCCGGTTGTCCTTCCGAAAGAATCGTCAACGGTATCGGAATGACAAGAGGGCATTTTGTGCCAGCTCTAAGAAGAGGCCCAACGCGCAAAAACAAAATTAGACATAACCTTTATTGTGCATAAAATGGGAAGGGTTTAAAATCCGCATAAAATAAAGGAAGCCGGCGGGCTCGACGGCTTCGGGAGTTGTTTGCGGACGGTTGTCTTCGAATGCTGGGCGTCACGGACGATCAATCGTCAGCGCAGGTTCGAAGGTTATTTTTGGGGAGGCTTCCGGCGGCGGGAGTTGGGTGTCGAACCAAGCGGCAAATGCCATCATCGCGGCGTTGTCGCCGGTGTGCTTCGGCTTGGCTAACAAAAGCGGGATTTTTTTGCGGTGAGCCAATTTTTCGAATGCGGCACGGAGCGTCTTGTTGTTGGAAACGCCGCCCGAGAGTCCGATGCTCGCGTAGCGTTTCTTTTCGAACTGTACGGCGGCTTTGTCGGTGAGCTGGCGGATAATGGCGTCCTGATAATCGGCGCAAATTTCCGGAAGGGATTCGGCGAGCGCATCGTCCGAGAGTTTTTCGAGACGATAGCGCAGACTGGTTTTGAGTCCGGAAAAGCTGAAACGCGGTTCGCGCTTGATGGCGTCGCCGTGCGGGAAGACGAATCGGCCGCGTTCACGGGCTTCGTTGGCGTGTTTTTCGATGAGAGCGCCTCCGGGGTAAGGCATCCCGAGGAGTTTGGCGCCCTTGTCGAAGGCTTCTCCGGCGGCATCGTCCACTGTCCCCGCGAGGATGCTTACGCGGCGCTCGGCATCGACTTCGACGAGCAGGGTGTTGCCACCGGAAACGACGAGGCCCAAATGCGGGAAGAGCGCCCTACTCGCTTCTTCGAATCCGGTAGGATTGCTTTCGTGGAGCGGGATAAACGGCGAAAAGAGGTGGCCGCGCAAGTGGTTGAGCGCGAGCATCGGCTTGCGGTGCGTCAGCGCCAGCGTCTTGGCGTAGGCAATACCGAGTGCGAGGCAGCCGGCGAGCCCGGGACCGCGCGTGACGGCGACGGCATCGACGTCGCTGAGATTGACTTCCCGTGAAAGCGCTTCGAGCAAAAGCGGAAAATTCGCGAGGTGCTCCCGCGAAGCCAAATCCGGAACGACGCCGCCGTATTGCGAGTGAAGCGCGATTTGCGTGTTCACGCGCTCGAAAACGATACCTTTTTCGGAATCGAAAAGCGCGACGGCGGATTCGTCACAGGAGCTCTCAAGCGCCAAAATTTTCATGACTGTGAATTTTATCATAAAATCGGACAAAATCCTCCTTAAAAATCAGCGAATTGAAGGACGGTGATTTTCAGTTGTTTGCGGTTAAAATAATCCCTCACCGGGGCGCTTTAATCTTTAATTCCTTCCTGGGAACACGTAAACTTCGCGTTTCGAATCTTTACACTGCTTTTTCGAGAGATGAAAAAAAATCAGACGACTGTGTGGACACCGGCTCAGGCCGAAGACTATTACGGCTTCAAGCGTTGGGGCGCGAATCTGTTTTCCGTTGACGAGGAAGGCTTTCTGAACGTTCATCCTCAAGGCGACGCCCGCCACATTCGTATCACGGACATCATCAAGGAAGCTCAAAGTATGGGGCTGCGTCCGCCGATGACAATCCGCGTCCAGGACATTTTGCGTTCTCGCGTCATTCAGCTGAACCGCGCATTCCGTGCGGCAATTGAAGACGAAAACTACCGCGGCCGCTATCAGGGCGTTTTCCCGATTAAGGTGAATCAGCTGCGTGAAGTGGTCGAAGAAATTTTGGATGCGGGCGACGATTACGATTACGGTCTCGAAGCCGGCAGCAAACCGGAACTGCTGATTGCGCTCGCTCTGCTCGAAAACAAGAAAGCCCTGCTGATTTGCAACGGCTATAAGGACGAGGATTACATCCGTCTCGCCTTGCTCGGACAACGCCTCGGCAAGCGCACGATCATCGTCGTCGAACAGCTCGACGAAGTGGATCAGATCATCCGCATTGCCAAGGAAATGAATGCCGAACCGCAAATCGGTTTCCGCGTGAAGCTGACGACGAGCGGCGAAGGCAAATGGGCCAAATCGACCGGAGAATACGCGAAATTCGGTCTCACTCCGGGCGAAATTATTCTCGCGGCGAAAAAACTCAAGCGCGCACGCATGAGCGCCTCGCTCCGGCTCTTGCATTTCCACATCGGCTCGCAGGTCCCGAATATTCTGACCATCAAGAAAGCGGTGACG
This sequence comes from Candidatus Spyradenecus sp., assembly GCA_045651925.1. Taxonomy (GTDB): domain Bacteria; phylum Verrucomicrobiota; class Verrucomicrobiia; order Opitutales; family UBA953; genus Spyradosoma. The sequence continues at coordinate 9,951 of JAZRTJ010000017.1, forward strand.
GAAGCGGCGCGTTTTTACTGTGAACTCACGAAAATGGGTTTCCCGATGGGGCATTTGGACGTCGGCGGCGGGCTCGGTATCGACTACGACGGTTCCCGCTCCAATTACGAAAGCTCCATGAATTATTCGATGGAGGTTTACGCCCGCGACGTCGTAGCCAACATCAAGACCGTGTGTGACGACGCCGATGTCGCGCATCCGACGATTACCTCGGAAAGCGGACGTGCCATCGTTGCGCCGCATGCCATTTTGATTACGGAGGCCGTCGGCCGCATCGTTACGGCAGACGATACAGCTCAACCGCTTGTCACGCGCAAAAAAGCGCCGATCGTGCGGGAGCTTGAAGAAATTCTCAATAACGGCAGCCATTACGGTCTGCTGGAACGCTTCCACGATGCACGCCAGAAGCGCGAAGAAGCCCACTCGCTTTTCCAACACGGTTACCTCAATCTCGAAAACCGCGCCGAGGCCGACCGCCTTTTCTGGCATATCTGCCGCCAGATCCACAAGGAAATCCCCTCGCTCGAAGGCAACGTTCCCGAGGATTTGCTCGATTTGGACGTCATGCTCTCGGAACAGTACGTCTGCAATTTCTCCGTCTTCCAGTCCCTGCTCGACAGCTGGGCCATCGACCAGCTCTTCCCGATTGCGCCCGTACACCGCCTGACGGAAAAACCGACGGTGCCCACGACACTCGTCGATATCACCTGTGACAGCGACGGCAAAATCGCCGAATTCGTTGACTTCGAAGACATCCGCAACACGCTCAATCTGCACAAAATCACGCCAGGCTCGCCCTACTATCTGGGTGTTTTCCTCGTCGGCGCCTATCAGGACATCATCGGCGACCTTCACAATCTCTTCGGCCGCGTTGACGAAGCTCACGTTTTCCTCGAAGACGACGAAGAAGACGGCTTCTACATCGAAGAAGCGCTCTCCGGCTACTCGGTCGATAAGATTCTGAACATGATTCAATACAACGCCGACGATCTTTGCCGCATGCTCAAGCGCGAGATCGACCGTGCGACCAAGGCCGATAAGGTGCGCCCGCGCGAAGGGATTGCCCTGCTCGCCCTCTACGAAAATCTTATCAAAAACAAGTCCTACCTCGTCCCGGCCCGCAAGAAACGCTCGCGCGCCCGGACCGCGAAATAAGCCAATACCATGAGCTTAGACGCGGTATTGGATGCGGCGGCGCGGAAGAACGGCGGCGTGCTGAGCTTCCGGGATTTCTCCGAGCTCGCGCTTTTCGCCCCCGAATACGGTTACTACGTACGCAAGCGGGAACGCGTCGGCACGGCGGAAGGCACGGACTTCTATACGTCCGCAACGATGGGCACCGTTTTCGGTAAGCTCCTCGTCGCCTCAGCGCAAAGCCTCCTGGCGGAAGCCGGTTTGACCGCCCGCGAATGCAGCTTCGTCGAAATCGGCGCCGAACCCGGCCAAGCTCACCTACGGGAAGCCGAAGGCGTCTTTGCCGAAACGAAAACCTTTCGCTTGGGCGACACCGTCGAAATTCCGGAAAAAGCCGTCGTTTTTGCCAACGAGCTCTTAGACGCCCAGCCTTTTCACCGCCTTGTCTTTAAGGACGGGGCCTGGCGGGAAATCGGTGTAATTCGCACCAATAACGGCGAGTGGGCCGAAACCCTTTTGCCGGAACTTTCCAAGCTGGAACTCGGCCGCTTCGTAGACAAAGCACTTCCCTCGACAATCGATGAGGATTGGCATATCGACATCGCCCTCGACGCCGAAGCGCTCCTGCAAAAAATCCTCGCGGGAAACTGGCGCGGCGCCATGATTTTCCCTGATTACGGAAAACGCCTTGCCGATTGCCTCGACACCTATCCCGAAGGCACGGCGCGTGCGTATTTTCGCCACGGGCTGAGCAATGCGCTGACGGCACGTCCGGGAGAGCAAGACCTGACTTGCCACGTCCTCTGGGATCGCCTCGAACCCGTCGCCCGCGAAGCCGGATTCTCCCGCGTCGCCACGCTGCGGCAGGAAGCCTTTTTTATGAAATTCGCCCTGCCCGCGATTCAGCAAATCGTCGATGCCGGCGAACGCCAAAAAACGGAAGCCGCCATGCGGGAACGCGCCAAACTCATCGAAATTATCCATCCCGGAAAAATGGGCCACGCCTTCCAAGTCCTTTCCGGAATCCGAAAGTAGTTTTTCCGCCGATGTTTAAAGACCTTAAAAAAGCCTGGCTCGATGCCATTCGCTTCTCCGGCACCTTCACTGGCTGTATGTCGCGCAAGCATTTTTGGCAGACCGTCCCTGTTGCCTATGCCGTTGCCTTTATACTCGGGTTCGGACTTCTTTCGACGCTTGCATTATCCAAAGACGGCAACGTTCAGCCGCTCCCCCCTGCCCTTGTTTTTCTCATCGCGGCGGTATGTATCGCCCTCAGCTTCTTCGTCTGGACGCATTCCGTACGTCGCCTCCACGACACGGGAAGAACCGGTTGGTGGGTGCTCCTTTCGAATGTATCGATTTTTCCGTACTCTCGCATTATCTTTCTGTTGATCCTGCTTTACTTGCTGACGCGACCGCGACGTCCGAATTCCTACGGCAAAAGCATTCCCGCAAGTTGGGATATTCGCTGCGCTTGGATTGCCGCAATTCTCATTCTCGCCGGGCTCATCGCATTCGGGCCTAAATAAATTGACTCTCCGAGCAAAACGGCCTAACTTCGCTCGCAGTTTAATTTGACGTTTTCAGTAAGGGGTGCCCGCGGAATCGTTTCCGTCGGCTGAGATTATACCCGCGAACCTGATCCGGATAATGC
>JAZRTJ010000018.1:0-43738 GCA_045651925.1 Candidatus Spyradenecus sp.
TCAAAACGCACCGGACGGTTTTCGGCGTTGTATTCAACGTTGAATGTCCCCATCAAAGTCTGAATCTGCGTCGCGTAGGTGTAGCTCAGCGACTGCTTCATTTTGTTTTTACTCCCAATAAAGAAATCATTTCCGGGTAGTTCTTTTTTAGAGATTGTACACATTTTCCTAATACCGGAAAAACGACCGCAATAAGAATAATCTTTGCCCAAGATGATTCGAGATGAAGCACGTTATTAGAAAAAAGCTCTAGTAATATGAGCAAACGAATAATCATCCGCCCGAAGAAATAAATCATGATGAATGGAAATATTTCCTTCCATGCAGAAAGATACCATCTCAACAACTGCCTAATTTGAATCACAACAACACCTCCCCGTAACTGAAATAATTTTAGTATAGGTTGCCTCTTCGGAAATCCCTATCGAGACGTCAATTATTGGAATGTCTACCGGAACCGAAAACCATTTTATCTTGTATTTTATTCCCACTTCATAAGAGACGGTTTGTCGTGAACCCTTGCGAACAAATGCTCGTGACAAAAAACAAAGCTCCTTTTTGATTGGTCGAAGTTCTTTGTTTATGACTTGTTCAATACTTACTTCTACCAAATCTATAATTATTAAGGAAAGATAAGTAAATGGATTATCAACATCACTCCTTAAGACAGATAAATTTGAAATTGAGGGCTTGCAGGTATCGGTCATTTCTTCGTATGACAATTCCCCTGCCCAGACACCCAGTCCGCCTTTGAGAACGACTGTTTTCGGTCTTAACCCCAAAGAGTCGGTTTGGATTGACGACCTATTTCCCACGAATGCGTACAGATTGAGGCCGCCTTGTTCTTGGATGGGGTCGCGGGAGAGGAAGCGGCCGAGCGAAGGCGAGTAGTGGCGGTAGTTGTAGTAAACGAGATCGAGTTCAGAGTCGCAGTGTTCCGAAGACCATTGGAAGGGTTGGGTGACGTCGCCGGAAGCGGTGACCGCGCCGAAGGGAGCGTAGGAATACGCGGTGCGGATGTAGCCGGCAGGACCGAAGACTTCGCAGATGTTTTTCGTGAGATCGTAGCCGTAGGTGAACCACGTGCCGCCCTTTTGGATCGCGAGCGGACGCGTAGCAAATGTGTTCCTCATAAATCTACTTTTCACCTTTCTTATCTTTTTTATGTATGAACACCCTCTCCAATAATCGCTTAAATAAAATCAATAGAAAAAAAACTCCTGCATGTATGAATGAAATAACTCCCACCCAAAATGCAATATATATACATTCTGCCCGATTGAAATTCCCTGTAGAGTGTTCTGCAGAAAAAATAATAAGAACCGCAACGCCGACCAGTGTAGATGTTACGTACGCAATAGCTTTATTTCTAAAAAAGAAAAAAACGGACAATGGAATCAAGACCAAAAGTTCAAGCATTAAAATTTATCCTCAAAGGTATAACTCACAATTATTTGAATCGGCTCAAGAAAGTCCGTGTCAATTATCGGTTCTCGAGTTTTAGGATTTCTCGTCAACGACTCTATCGTCCAATTATCAACAACTCTTAAGCTGAGAGACTTTTTTTTCTTACAGCAATCAACGAAAATATTATATGAAATGTTGAGAGAGCCAAACATATTCACACTGATATCCCCATCTTTAAAACCATCTGCCCAAACACCTTCTCCTCCTAAAAGATAGACAACATCTCGCTGAAAGTCATTGAAGTTTGCGGTATATGAGAAACGACCTTTCCATCTTCTGCTCTTTTGAGGAAATGCATCGCAGAAAAGCTCAAGATCCTTTTCGTATAAATTCCAAACAATAGACACCCCTGGATGGCTTAAAAGCCTCTTCGCTAAATTATGAGGATACGTGAATATCCATGTATTGGACTCTCCTCCGTTAAGAAAATCCATAATTGTGGACAACATATTATCATTAATTGTTGCAAAAATTGTTGCCATGCCAAGGATGTCCCATTTGGTAGTTGGTAAATTCCCGACAAACGCATACAGATTGAGTCCGCCTTGTTCTTCGATGGGGTCGCGGGAGAGGAAGCGGCCGAGCGAGGGGGAATAGTGGCGGTAGTTGTAGTAAACAAGGTCGAGTTCAGAGTCGTAGTATTCTGAGCTAAAGCGGAACGGATTGAGCGTAACGATGTCGAACGAGGCGCTTGAATCACTGTGCGTGCGGGTCGTGGCGCCGAAGGGCGCGTAGTCGTAGTGCGCGCCGATCCCGTTAGACGTCATCCGGTAGAACACGTCCGAGACGTTTTTGTTGCCGTCGAAGGTGTAAAACAGGTTCAGGCTGTTCGGCGCGTAGCGGAAGACGAGCGGACGCGTCGCAACGGGTTCCGTCGGATCCCAGACAAACTCTTTAAAGACGTTGTACGGCTCGTTAGAATAGAGCACCTGTACGCAGAGATAGCCGTCGTAGAGGAAGCGCAACCACGTGTTTTGCGCGCCGTTCGTCACGGATTTGTATTCCGTGCGCCGTCCCTGCGAATCAAAGGTATTTGCGACCGCTTTTTTCATCATTGTGCGAACTCCTTCGGAATAGAAATCGGTGTTCCGATTGATAGACTCCAAAATTTGACCTTGGTCGGATCCTTGGATTGAGCATCCGCTTCGCCGTAAACGAGGACCGGGACCAAACTCTTGCCGTCATCGCTATACACCAAGGCGGCGAGTTGAATTGTTTCGGGATAAATCTCCTCTCGTACCCCTAACAAAAATTCGTAATCCTTCGGGAATCGTATTTTTTTTAAGTCCTCGATAAATTCAGAAAGCCGCTTGCCGTAAACGTGAAAGTAGCGATACACGTAAATTTTATCGGGATCTGCAGAGTCCAAGCGATAAATCCACCTCGTGTTGTACCAAAAACTCCCACGCTGCGCTAGACATGCCGGTTTCCCGTCAACTCGGAGGATACCGTCAAATCGAACTTTTCTCTCAGGGTCGTTATAGCGAGTTACACAAAAATCGTTATTGCTTACATCCTTATCAAGTATAAGGCAGGTGTAAGTATTGAACGTGCTTTCATAGGCCCCGGATAGCGCTTCGAATTTTTCCTTTTCCAAAATCCGGGTTTGGCGAAGAATATCGCTTCTAAAGCGAAAAAAACCTTTCTCAACATCGAGGTCTTTCCATGTATCCCCCGGTGCAATTTCTTCGGTAAGACGATATATCTCACGCCAATTCAAGCTTTCGATAAGTAGGACCAAATCGGCATCGCCAACATAATTCACATCCAATTTAAGCTCAACAGATTCTTTGTCCGTAGGCAAAGAGACCGTAAAGGCGTCTTTAGAATCGCCTCTCTCCGGATCCAGTTCCTTAACAAGTTTATTGATTTTAGTATACCACGCTTTTTCGAACTCAAAACGTTCCTGAATATTTTCTGCTGTTTTGTAGTAAAACAGCATGTTTAATTCGTCCCTATCGGCTGAAACATCAGTGTGCGAGCAGCCCGCCGCGAAAATGGCAAGAAGCACTGCTCCAATAAACCAAAGCGTCTTTTTTTTCATAAACTAAGTATCTCAAAAATGTTCTTATTTTGAAAAAATTGTGTATTGTTTTGATTCCCATGTAGGACTTTGCCAAGTTAAATTTACTTTGTTTCTTTCGGCCGGAGATTTGTATTCAATGTGGATTCCCGCCGACAATTTTCCCGAGACATTCAAGACAACAGAGTCTTTAAGCTCCTTCAATTCCATACGCCCCTTTGTGCCTCCTGTCGCATTGGCAATCAAAGAATATGTCTTCGAATAAAGCTCTACTTTCCCATAAGGCTTTGCCTCTACCTCAACAGCCCCTCTCACGCGGTGGAATCTTTCGTGGCATCCGTCCCAGTTGATGTAACCATCAAAGCTTCCTGCTATAACTACTCCAAAATCTACCGGATCCCACCCTGTTGCTTGAAGAATCTTTGCAATCGGAGCCGTGTATGGGCTTTTTTCTAAAAGATAGTCTCGCAATGAGATTTTCTTTTCGTAGGAAATGGTCGGATGTAGTGTAACGAGAAAAGCTTTCTTTCCTTTATTCGCCATTCCTGCTTTGTCGCAACAAACTTGCTTGATGCCTCCGTATACGGAGACTGCAAAATCTCCCACTTCAAACGCTTGTCGTCGCAACGGATAGTATTTATTCAGCTTCGGAGAACTTATTAACTCCCAAAGATCTTGAGTTGAGATTAATCCGGTAATTTCAGAAATGAAGGGACAATTCCCGACAAACGCGTACAGATTGAGGCCGCCTTGTTCTTCGATGGGGTCGCGGGAGAGGAAGCGGCCGAGCGAAGGGCGCGTAGTCGTAGTGCGCGCCGATTCCGTTGAAATTCATCCGGTAGAACACGGCCGAGGCGTTTTTGTTCCCGTCAAAGACGTAGAACAAATTCAGGATATTCGCCGTATAGCGGAAAAGCAGCAAACACATCGCGGAGGAGCGTTTTCGTCGAAGATTTGTAAGCCTCGCAGGTACGCAGCGCTCCCCGTCGGAATAATAAAAACTAGACGTCAACGAACACATTTCATACGCGAATTCCCGTAAATCGGATTAACGCGGTCAGAAGTTAAAGTGATATCCTCTAATCTTGCATTAGGATATCCGTTCGCTTGTTCATGCTTTAGGCACTGCTCCATCAACCAACACCAAAACTTGTCGTCCTTCGTTTTAATTACGATATCCGGGCCGTAGGAACGACCGAAGAAGAAAGTGTCCAAATAGCTGGGGCACAAAAACCACATCTTCCCATCCACCGTCCTTAAAATAGTCCTTGGACTTGTACTGAGCGACATAAACGTCCACATACTAACGTTCAGATATTGCATACCGCTACGGATTAAATCTTTATCCTCAATAATGAAAGTTCTCACAGTTTGTCCGTGCCACACCCGACTATCCGAAGACGGACGTTGTTCCCTAATCTCATACGAAATTATCATTTGGTCAAAGGGAGTATCTTTGATTAACCGTGGAACATTTTCATCCCGTAATTCTCCAAAATAAAAAGGTGTTCCTGAATTTAACAAGCGCTCAAAAGCCGCCTCTTCCGAAGACCTACAACATCCTGCCAACACAAGGAGGGGAAATACCCAAAAACGATTCATATAGCGCCAATATTCAAAAATTCTCATTTTATACAATCTTCCCAAATGCAATAACGATCTTGGCTTTCTTCATATGCCGCACCTCCAAAGCGACGAACAACATCTATATAAACTTTTGCTGCTCGGAGACATTGATTGTATTTCAACTCGCTCCGAAAAATACCTCTATAAGATAATGAACATTGAAGACGCATATCTGCGTCAAATGCGCTATCACAGCCACTCTTAATACTCCCGCAAGTTCCATAACAAACGTCATGTCGATCGCAGGGAAAGGAAAAATCCAAAAGTAAAAACATAAACCATGGGCTATCCGGAACGATGTACTGGCTAAATTTTGAACCGCATCCATTACTCCCCGGAGTTTCCACAGAAGTGTTTTGAAAATAGTCCCGTCCCTCCCAACACTTCGGGTTGTCTTTTTTAGGACGACATTTTGAAAACTTGCTACAACTCTCAATCTCACCGAGGACATCCGATTCAAAAAGAATCATATTTCTCACAATCGCATACAGATTGAGTCCTCCTTGTTCTTGGATGGGGTCGCGGGAGAGGAAGCGGCCGAGCGAAGGCGAGTAGTGGCGGAAGTTGTAGTAAACGAGGTCGAGCTCGGAATCGTAAACTTCGGACGACCATTGGAAAGGCTGGATAACGCCTCTGTTCGATGCGGTGACCGCGCCGAAGGGAGCGTAGGAATACGCCGTTCGGATGTAGCCGGCAGGGCCGAAGACCTCGCAGATGTTTTTCGTCAGGTCGTAGCCGTAAGTGAACCAGTTGCCGTCTTTCTGAATCGCGAGCGGACGCGTCGCGGTCGGCTGAGACGGATCCCAAGTAACGAGCCACAAAGCCGGATGCGCCGAACGCGTTAAATCGAGCGCCGCGATTTGCAAGTACCCGCGATAAATTCTCATCTAGCTGTAACGCCTATGTCTTCTCCTTGTTTCCCCTTAAAAATCCATAAAAACGGAGGAGGTTCACGAACTCGAGTCGTATTATCTTTTAGTATTATTCTTCCGCAGCCCGTACAGATTTCGTCGTCGTAGACGATATTTACTCGAGTAGGATAAACATCAACGTTTCTCCAGTAAAAAAACCAAGGTCCGTTAATGCTCCCGTTGACTTGAAAAAAAAGATCGAGCCCGTGAGTTTTCACAAGTTCAACTAAGTCGTTATTTGCGATAACGGTCAGATTATGTTTTCCGGATTTAATAGAATCTATACGAGTTCTAAAGGTTGCCCACTCCGTTAGCTTGGTATTAAGCGGAACTCCGTCAAGATAAACTTCCGGCTCTGAAGCTTTTACATCCGGTAGTTCTTGTCCTTCATTTTTTATTTCGGTTTCAACCCAAATATGACTATCCCACGGGAACGTCCAAAATTCATACTCCAAGCTCACTCTTGCTTCTGTGCCTAAATTATTCGGAAGTGGACAGAAAAACATCCTAGTGGGGGCGCAACCTAAGAGAATCACGGAAAAATAAACAAAAACGGGAAAAGTTATTATTTGTTTCATCTGTCAAATCGAATTAATTTTAGCGATGTGTTAACTGAGGTTCGTTTCGCCGAACACACTCGTAACGGTTACAGTTATTTTTCTGACAATCCTTTCTATAACTGTAAAAAAAGGGGGGGGTGTAAGCCATGCACGATTGCGAAGCAAGTCTCGAGGACACTCGCCTCTCTCGCACCTTCAATCCTTAAGTTAAGTTTTAAAGACATAATAAATACACAAAACAAATTCCGTCAAATAAAATTTTACACAATCATTATCTCCCGACCAATTTTCTGTGTTTTTCATTAAGACATCACGAGAATTACCATTCAGATAAGAGCACAAAAAAACGTTCCCGCGAAATGAATCACGGGAACGTTCTTCTGTGTTTGAATCCTTAGCGGATTAGTCGCGGCGCGGACGGCGCGGGCCACGGTCGTTGCGATCGCGGCGCGGGCGATCTCCGCGCGGTTCGGCAGCCTTCGGCTCGTACGGGCGGCCTTCCTTTTCGGCGATAGCCGCACGACGGGAAAGACGGACGCGTCCCTTTTCGTCGATGCCGACGCACTTGACGATGATTTCATCGCCGAGCTTGCAAAGGTCTTCCACCTTTTCGAGGCGTTCTTCCGTAAGTTCGGAGATGTGAACCAAACCTTCCTGACCCGGCAGGCATTCGACGAAGCAGCCGAATTCCTTGATCGAGCGGACGATACCCTTGTAGGTCTTTCCGGCTTCGATTTGCGCGGCAACGAGGTTGACTTCGTTAATCGCGAGCTGCATGGATTCTTCGCTGGTTGCGAAAATATCGACGCGGCCGGAGTTGTCTTCGTTGATGTCGATCTGAGCGCCGGAGAGTTCGCAGATGCGGCGGATGTTCTTGCCGCCCGGACCGATGAGGGCGCCGATCTTGTCGGACGGAATCATCATCGTGTGGATGCGCGGAGCCGTCGGCTTGACGGTTGCGCTCGGAGCCGACTTAGCTTCCGTGATCATTCCGAGGATGGCGTCGCGGGCAACGCGGTTCTGCTTGATTGCTTCCTTCGCGATTGCAATCGGCAGGCCGTGGATCTTGAGGTCGAGCTGGAAGCCCGTGATCCCCGCAGAGGTACCGCAGATTTTGAAGTCCATGTCGCCGAAGTGGTCTTCGGAGCCGATAATGTCGGTGAGAACGACGTGTTTAACGATCTTGCCGTTTTCGTCCGGGAGCGTGACCAAGCCGCAGGAAATACCGGCGACGGGGGCGCTGATCGGCACACCGGCGTCCATGAGAGCGAGCGTACCGCCGCAGACGGAAGCCATCGAGGTCGAGCCGTTCGATTCCATGATTTCGGAGGAAAGGCGGATCGAGTACGGGAAGTCTTCTTCGCTCGGGAGGACCGGGACGAGGGAGCGTTCCGCGAGGGCGCCGTGGCCGATTTCGCGGCGGCCGGGCGAGCCGAACTTGCCGCATTCGCCGACCGAGAACGGCGGGAAGTTGTAGTGGAGAATAAAGGTCTTGGACTTCGGACCGCCGGCGAGACCGTCGAGTTCCTGAGCATCCTTCGAGGTGCCGAGCGTCGCAATGACGAGCGCCTGCGTTTCACCGCGTTGGAACAAGCCCGTGCCGTGAACGCTCGGGAGAACGTCCGTCTTGCAGGAAATCGGGCGAAGCTGATCGAGCGAGCGGCCGTCGGCGCGCACACCCTTGTTCAAAATGCCTTCGCGATAGACTTTTTCCTGGAGTTCTTCGAAAGCGATATTGACGTGACGCGGATCGATGTTTTCTTCACCGAGAGCGGCGATGACGGCTTCCTTGGCTTCCGCCTTGACGGCGCTGACGGCGTTGCCACGTTCCTGTTTGCCCGGGAGGTAAACGGCCTTGGCGAGCTTGTCGTCGGTGTTGGCAATCTTTTCGCAGATTTCGAAAACCTTCGGATCGCAAATGACGAGCGGGAATTCCTTCTTCGGCTTTGCGACCTTGGCGGCGAGTTCACGCTGAGCGGCGATAATCTTCTGAATCGCGTTCTGGGCGAATTCAAGCGCTTCGACGAAGCGGTCGTCCGGCATCTGGTCGGCGGAGCCTTCGATCATCATCATGTCTTCTTCGTTGCCGACATAAACGAGGTCGAGCGTCGATTCGTCCATCTGAGCGTGGGTCGGATTGACGACGAATTCGCCGTTAACTTCACCGATACGGACACCGGCGATCGGGCCGTTCCACGGGATGTCGGAGCAAAGCAGTGCGGCGGAGGCACCGTTGATCATGAGGATATCCGGATCCGTGACCTTGTCGGTTGCGAGGAGCAAGCCGATGACCTGCACTTCGTTCATGAAGCCCTTCGGGAAGAGCGGGCGGAGCGGTCGGTCAACCTGACGGGAGGTCAAAATTTCCTTTTCGGACGGACGGCCTTCGCGCTTGAAGTAGCCTCCGGGGAAACGTCCTGCCGCGGCAAATTTTTCGCGGTAATCGACGGTGAGGGGGAAGAAGTCCTGGTCCGGGGAGCGCAGTTCGTTGGCCGCGGTGGCGGTTACGAGCACTTCCGTTCCGCCGACCGAGACGGTAACGGCGCCGTTGGCTTGGCGGGCAATCGAGCCCGTGCTGATTGTGAGACCGTATTCTTCGATCGTCACGCTGTATTCTTGTTGCATATGTCTTTTGTCTTTCTTGTGTTCCCGCGGGATTGCGGAAACGGGTTGTTTGTTTTGTACTGAAAAATCTTTGGGAAACCGGGAAATCACCCGTACAACGCAGGGGGAAGGAAAAGCAAAAGAGCGTTCCCGTAAAAATTGCGGGAACGCTCTTTTTTCGCACACTATCGGCGAAGTCCGAGCTTCTGAATAATCGCTTCGTAAGCTTCGAGCTTATTCTTCTTGAGATAGTTCAAAAGCTTGCGGCGGCGGTTCGTCAGCGCGATCAGGCCGTGGCGGCTGTGGAAGTCCTTCTTGTGCGAGCGGAGGTGCTCCGTAAGGTGAGCAATACGCGCGGAAAGAAGAGCGATTTGAACTTCGGAGGAACCCGTGTCCTTATCGCTGAGTTTGTAATTGTTGATGATTTCGGATTTGTTGTACATGGTCTGTTGTTTTGTTTTCAGAGCTGAATGGCCTTCCCGAAGGGGAATTCCGCGTCCCGGACCCGAAAGTCTGAAGCGCCGTCTAACGGCGTCACCGCCGCAACTCCGGCTTCCCGAGGCTCACACCCCGAAAAACTTGACGAATTAGGCGATAATCGTGGACTTTTTCCTCCGTCCCCGCAAGTGTAATCTCACTGAAACCTATTTTAAAATCGAGGACAGCTTACGCATTCCTCTCTTTCGTTTTAAGCCGGGGCGACGTCTTCTTCCCGTGCACCCTGCAGAAGCTTTTCGATAGCGAGTTGGGCGAGCGCCAAGCCAAAAGCGCCGGTAACGAAGGCCGCCGTGCCGGAACGCGGTTTCCCGCCGGCCGGAGAAACCATGTGCGGGAAAACCGCTTCGTCAAGAGCTTCCGGCGGACGGGACTCCTCCCGGGAAAAAACAACAGGCACGCCCATTTTCCTGCCGCCCTTAGGAAATCCGTGCCGCGAGCGTAGCTCCTTGCGGACAAATTTCAAAAGCGCATCGCCCTCGACTTCGGATAGGTCCCGATACTCGACGCGCGTGCCGTCCCGTTTCCCCGCACAACCGCCGGAAGCAATCAGCGGCGTCCCCGAAGCCACACAGGCGGCAATCAGCGCCGCTTTGTTCATCGCACCGTCAATAGCATCGACGACGAGGTCGAATTGTCCGCGCCGGGCTTCGAAAAATTCCGCGGCACTTTCCCGCGTAACAAAGATTTTTTGAATAGTAAGCCGACACTCGGGATTGATTGTACGGACACGCTCAGCGAGGACTTCGGCCTTGGCACGCCCGTAGTTCCCGTCGAGCGCATGAAGTTGCCGATTGGTATTCGTTGCGCAAACATCATCCATGTCAACGAGCGTCAAATCGCAGATTCCGCTTCGGGCGAGCGCATCGCAGGCCCAAGATCCGACTCCGCCGAGACCGACCAGGCAAACGCGGGAGCGGACGATTTTTTCAAACGCATCCGCTCCGTAGAGTCGGGCGACTCCGGCAAAGCGGGCACAAAAATCTTCGGAAAACATACGGACAGATTAAGCGCTCGAAAAAATTTGCCGAGGCAAATTTTAATCGGTCTTAGCGATGCCTACGGCGGCGGGCGCAAGCGCCAAAGCCGAGAGCTGCCAGCCCCGCAAGCAAGCCGAAGCTTGAGGGCTCCGGAATCGCCGCCACAAAGTCAGCCACGGAAAGCGCAGTAAACTCATCGATTGTCACGTCGTAGCGGTCGCGCAATTCAGGGTCAATGTACGTCTGCATCTTAATGTCCGCTCCTCCGTATTCTGTTTCCAGCTCGTAACGGCGGAGACCGTGGTAATCATCGTCGGAATCGGTAATGTAAATTGCAGAAACCAGCTCCGTCGAATCATCAACGTCAATCCCCCAAAGCGTGACGGCATGGCCGCCTGCAGGAGCGGGATCCCAATATTGGATCGAAAGTCCGACGACACTAAAATCGACCGTGATTAGCCTCATCAGCTCCTCTGTTAGCTCCTGAATGGACGTTCCGCCACCGGTCACCTCATACTGATAATAACCGGAATTATTGATAAAATCGTCCGCGGTCGCATACAAACCGGAATGGTAGCCTCCGCCTTGATTGTTCCACTTTGAGAAATCCGGGTGACGATCGTAGTTATTATAAAAAAATTCCGGATCCGGCTGTCCCGTAAAATACCACGGCAGACCAAATTCGGAGAGTCCGCCGAGATTGGTCCAATTGGCCTTATAGGTTTCAAAAATATTGGATGAAACAATACCATCCGCACGCTTGCTTTCTCCGTAGCCGTTCGGCGTTCCGTCGGGGAGTGTATTTCCGGCCTTAACAAACCAATCCTGCCAATACTGCGCCATACAGGCCGCTTGGGCTGCCCAGCACATCATGTCATCGACTTTATTCCCGGAAGAATCAACCCATTGTTTTTCGGCATCGTGCCATCCGCTTTCCATGGATACGCCCGGAAGAAAATAAGTTGCGCCCAAAGAGGAAGGAACAGTAATGCCGAGTAAACCGACAGAGAGTAGAATTTGGGATTTCATAGCAGACTAATTTAGTGGGCTATTGTGATATATCAACAAAATTCTACCAAAACGGTGGTGTTTGTCTTTTGATTATCCTCGTTATTTTCTCTCGGATACGAGAAAAAGAGGCGTTCCCGTCGTAGATTCACGGGAACGCCTCTCTTTAATCTCTAGCCTTTAATCTTTAACCTCTCTTATCCGAGCTTTCCGAGGAGCTCGTAGATACGCTGCGTCATCCCGCGCGGATTATCGAGCAAGCCGGCGGCGATGAGCGTGTTGTCGAGCACCTGTTCGGCGATGAGCTTTGCCAGATCCGGATTGGCGTCGCGGAGTGTGTCGAGCTTGTGCACGAGCGGGTGGCGCGGATTGAGTTCGATTTTGACGGCGACGGGCTTGTCCGGAGCCCCGGAATCCTTGGACATGAGTTTCATCATGCGGCGCATCGTTGCTGTCATAAATTTATCCGGATTGAGGGCGACGGCGGGTGAATCGACGAGACGCGTTCCCGTGGTGCATTCGGCGACTTTTTCTTTGCCGAGCGTATCTGCGAACCAAGTACAAAGCGTCTTCATCTTCTCTTCGGAGAGCGGTTCTCCCGTTCCCGTCTGAGGTGCGTCGCCGAGCTCGATGTCGGCGGAATCGGCGGAGACGATAGATTTTTCCTTAAACGTGCCGAGTTGCCCCATGACGTAATCGTCTGCACCGTCGTAGAGGAAAAGCACTTCGATCCCGCGAGCCTTAAAGGCTTCGAGATACGGTCCGGATTCGATGGCTTCCCGATTGGCTCCGACGAGGTAGTAAATTTCCTTCTGGGAATCCTTCATGCGTTCAACATATTCGGGTAGGCTCGTAAGCGTCCCCGCATCGAGTATGGAAGATTCGCAACGGAAGAGCGGTGCGAGTGCTTCGCGGTTTTCGTAATCGGTTGCAATCCCTTCACGGAGGTAGTTGCCGAAATCGCGCCAGAACTTAGCAAATTCTTCCGGTTTTTTCTTCGCACGTTCTTCAAGGCGTTTGATGGCGCGCTTGGTGAGCACGCGATTAAGCTTCTGAATAATCGTCGAATCCTGCAGGGTTTCGCGGGAAATATTGAGCGGAATATCGGCGGAGTCGACAACGCCTTTCATGAAGCGGAGCCATTCGGGAAGGAGGTTTTTCGGCTCGGAATCGATGAGTACTTTGCGGCAGTAAAGCGAGACTTCCGGGTTGGCGCGCCCGAAGCCCATCGCTTCCGGATTGTGCGTCGGGAAGAAAAGGATGGAGTTAATGGCGAGCGGCGCATCGGCGGCGAAGTGCATCCAGTCCTGCGGTTCATCCCAAGCGTGGCATTGGAATTTGTAAAAATCCTTATATTCCTGCTCGGTCACGTCGCTTTTGTTTTTCAGCCAAAGGGCCTGCATCGTGTTGAGCTTTTCGCCGTCGAGATAAAGCGGGAACGCGATGTATTTCGAGTAGCGTTCGAGGACTTCCTTAACTTTGTCCTTTTTCGAAAAATCTTTGAATGCCTCCTTGAGCTTGATAACGAGTTTTGAGCCTCGCGGGAGCGCTTCGCCGGCGTCTTCAATCGTGTAGCTGCCGTTCCCGTCGCTGGTCCAGCAAAGCGATTCGCCTTCGCTTCGCCAAGTGCGCGTGTAAAATTTAACTTCGTCGGCGACCATGAAAACGGAGAAGAATCCGACACCGAATTGTCCGATAAGGTTTTCGTTGGCGCCGCCGTTTTCTTTCACTTTTTCCAAAAACGCTTTCGTGCCCGAGTGTGCGATTGTGCCGAGGTTTTCGACGAGTTCTTCGCGCGTCATCCCGATACCGGAATCGGCGATGGTAAGCGTTCCCGAAGCTTCGTCGTTGGTAACTTCGACGGAAAGTTCCCGCGTCGGTTCAAATACGTCCTTTTCCGTCAGTTGCGTGTAGCGGAGCTTTTCGAGCGCGTCGCTGGCGTTGGAAACGAGTTCCCGCAGGAAAATATCTTTATCTTTGTAAATCGAGTGCGCGACGATATCGAGCACCTGCTTAACTTCTGCCTGAAATGAATGGGTCGTGGAATTACTCATAATTGACGAATCGAAATGCAAAATCCGTGCCAATTTAATCTCTCAGGTCTCACCCTTCCCCGACGGCACCTTCGCGCGCCTTCTCCGCAAAATAAAAAACGTTCCCGCGAGAGATCTGCGGGAACGTTTTTTTTATTTTGAGATCAGCGTTCGGTTTAGAACAACGACCACGCGGCGGTGAGACCCGCGACAACGATCGAGACCATGCTCATCAGCTTGATGAGAATGTTCAAGCTCGGTCCGGAAGTATCCTTGAACGGATCGCCGACGGTGTCGCCGACGACCGTCGCCTTATGGCAATCGGAACGCTTGCCGCCGAAGTTGCCTTCTTCGATGTACTTCTTAGCGTTATCCCAAGCACCGCCGGAGTTCGCCATGAATACGGCGAGAACGAAGCCTGCAGCGAGACCGCCGACGAGCAGTCCCATGACACCCGAGATGCCGATGACCAAGCCGGTCAGAATCGGAACGACAATCGCGATGAGCGACGGTACGAGCATTTCGCGCTGAGCGCCCTTCGTGGAAATCGCGACACAACGTGCGTAGTCCGGCGTTCCCGTGCCTTCGAGGATGCCCGGGATTTCCTTAAATTGGCGGCGAACTTCGACGACCATGCTTTGCGCGGCGCGACCGACCGCGTTCATCGTCAAACCGCAGAAGAGGAACGCCATCATGGATCCGATGAACATACCGGCGAGCACGCGCGGATTCATCAGCGTAACATCGTACCAGCTCATGAAGTCAACAAACGATGCCGTCTGAATCTTCTCCAAGAGGTTGTTGGCGTTTACGCCGTTGTCAGCTTCGACGAGGCGGCGGAGCCCGGAAGGAAGCCCTTCGATGCCGTCCGTGTTGACGATACGGACAAGAGCGATACGGATTTCTTCAATGTACGAAGCGAGGAGGGCGAGCGCCGTAAGAGCGGCAGAGCCGATAGCGAAGCCCTTGCCCGTTGCCGCCGTCGTATTGCCGAGGGCATCGAGCGCGTCCGTGCGCTTGCGGACGGACGGGTCAAGACCGGACATTTCGGCGTTCCCGCCGGCGTTGTCGGCAATCGGACCGTAGGCGTCCGTTGCGAGCGTGATGCCGAGCGTGGAAAGCATCCCGACAGCAGCGATACCGATCCCGTAGAGGCCGAGACCGAGGTTCTCTGCCGAGAAGACATTGGCGAGCGTTACGCCGTCAACCAAGCCGAAGCCGCCGGCTGCGAAGATAAAGGAAAGAACGATCGCGATAACGATCGTGACGACCGGAATGCAGGTGGAAAGCATCCCGACACCGATACCGGAAATAATGACAGTGGCCGGACCGGTTTGTGCGGATTCCGCAATGCCTTGCGTCGGCTTGTAGGTGTGGGACGTGTAGTATTCCGTAGCCTGTCCGATGATAATACCGGCGAGAAGTCCGACGACGACCGAGAGCGAAACGCCGACCCAGTTCGGGATTTCAAGAAGCCAGAGAATACCGAATGTCGCCGCAACGATGAGTGCGGAAGACACGTTTACGCCGCGACCGAGCGCGCTGAGGAGATTTTTCATCGTAGCACCTTCTTGGGTGCGCACGAGGTAAATCCCGAAAATGGAGAGCAAAATCCCGACGGACGCGATGAGCATCGGAGCAAGAATTGCCTTGATCTGCATGGCAACGGAGAGGCTCGGGTCTGCATTAAAGCCGACGAAAGCCGCCGCACCAAGAGCCGCTGTTGCGAGAATCGATCCGCAGTAGGATTCGTAGAGGTCAGCGCCCATACCGGCAACGTCTCCGACGTTGTCGCCCACGTTGTCCGCAATAGTTGCGGGGTTGCGCGGATCGTCTTCTGGGATTCCGGCTTCGACTTTGCCGACGAGGTCGGCTCCGACGTCTGCCGCCTTGGTGTAAATCCCGCCGCCGACGCGTGCAAAGAGAGCCTGCGTGGAAGCCCCCATGCCGAAGGTCAGCATCGTGGTCGTGATAAAGATCATCTTGTGCGTTCCCGTCGCCGTGGTGTCAATCCAGTGCGTGCAGCAGTCGAGGATGATCGCCCAGAGGGAGATGTCGAGCAAACCGAGACCGACGACGACCAAGCCCATAACCGCGCCCGAGCGGAACGCGACACGAAGCCCGGCGTTGAGCGAATCCTGTGCGGCATTCGCCGTACGTGCGCTTGCGTAGGTGGCAGTCTTCATTCCGAAGAATCCTGCGAGACCGGAGAAGAAACCACCGGTCAGAAACGCTACGGGAACGACGGGATTTTGAAGTCCCTTCATCGCGAGAGCGGCAAATAAGACTGCCAGAATCACGAAGACGATACCGACAATTTTATATTGCTGTTTGAGATACGCCATCGCGCCCGAACGAACGTGCTGCGCAATCTGTTTCATGGTCGGTGTGCCTTCGTCGCATTTCATCATTTGGCGGTAGAAATGTACCGCGAATGCGAGAGCCACAACCGAAGCTGCGGGAATTGCCCAGAAAATGGGCTGGTTAATGATATCAGTTTGCATAAAGGGGAGGTAAAAAACTTGGAAAAATTGGGCGAGAAAGTAGATTTTTAAAGCAGTCAAGTCAACCATGGATTAAGCCGATCCGGGAAAAGCCGGACGGCTAGTTTTCGGAAATAAAATCTTGAGAAAACTCCCGTCCGGAAAGATAATGGACACACTTTATCCCCCAAGATTTACCAACAATTTAACCCAACACGTACTTATGTCATCAGCTAAAGACACGAAATACAATATCCCCGCCATCGCGGCTCAATTCGCCATCTACGGCGACTTCGTTGACGCGTTTCCGTACGGAAGCGGCCACATCAACGACACGTTCTGCGCCGTATTTGACCAGGGCGCCTGCCGCGTACGCTACATCCTCCAGCGCGTCAATTCCTACATTTTCAAAAATCCGGAAGGATTGATGGAAAACGTAGCCCGCATCTGCCGCCACTCGTTTGACAAGCTCAAAGCAAACAACGCACCGGACGCTTCCCGCCGCACGCTCACGCTCATCCCGACGAAATCCGGCAAAGATTGGTTCGTGGACGCCGAGGGCAATGTCTGGCGTTGCTACATCTTCATCGAACGCGCCCGCGGCTACGACGTCATCGAAACGACGGAACAGGCTTTCCAGGCTGCACGCGCCTTCGGGAACTTCCAAAAGCTCCTCGTGGACATCCCGGGCGGCCGCCTCGTCGAAACGATTCCGGACTTCCACAATACGCGCAAGCGCTTTGAAACCTTCCAAAAATCCCTCGCGGCAGACGTGAAGAACCGCGCTGCCGGCGTCAAAAAGGAAATCGACTTCATCCTCGCCCGCGAAAAGGACTGCTCGATCGTCCTCGACGCAATGGCCAACGGCGAAATCCCGGAACGCATCGCGCACCAGGACACGAAGCTGAACAATGTGCTCATCGACGACTACACGCTCGAAGGCATCTGCGTTATCGACCTCGACACCTCGATGCCGGGCTCCGCGCTTTACGACTTCGGCGACATGGTCCGCACCTCGACCTCGCCCGCCAAGGAAGACGAAGTCGATCTCTCCAAGGTTGCCATGCAGTTCCAATACTTCGAAGCTCTCGCCAAGGGCTATCTCAGCTCCGCCGGTGACTTCCTCAACGCCAAGGAACGCGAACTGCTTCCGTTCTCCGGAAAGCTCCTCACGCTCGAATGCGGCATGCGCTTCCTCACGGACTACCTCGACGGCGACCTGTACTTCAAGACGGCGCGTCCGGATCACAACCTCGACCGCTGCCGCACGCAGTTCCGCCTTGTCGAATGCATCGAAGAACAGATGGACGCGATGAACGCGCTCGTCGCTTCGCTGTAATGACGCCTGAGGCTTAGATTAAAGATTAAAGGAGAGCGTTCCCGCGACTGATTTCGCGGGAACGCTTTTAAACTTCTAAAAACCGGCTTTCTCCCCTTCCAATGCTCGAAAAACTATTTGGTTTTAACCCGAAGGAAATGTCCCTGAAAACGGAAATTATGGCAGGGATCACGACCTTCCTGACCATGGCCTATATTTTGGCAGTCAATCCGAGTATCTTGGGTGAAACCGGCATGGATAAAGGCGCGCTTTTCACGACCACGGTCTTGGTCTCCGCCGCCGCCACCATCCTGATGGGGATTTACGCCAAGTTACCGTTCGCGCTCGCACCGGGCATGGGACTGAATGCGTTTTTCGCCTACACGATTTGTGCCTCCATGGGCTACTCGTGGCAATTCGCACTCACCGCCGTTTTTCTTGAAGGCCTCATCTTCATTTTCCTGACGGTCTCCAATTTGCGGGAAAAGCTCGTCTATATTTTGCCGGACGCCGTAAAAATCGCCATCAGTGCCGGAATCGGCCTGTACATCGCATTTATCGGATTAAAAAGCGCGGAGGTCATCGTCGACCACCCGTCCACGCTCGTCTGTTTCGGCAAGCTCAATGCCGCTTCCGCGCTGGGCCTGGCCGGCATCGTCATTACCGCGGCACTCCTCATCAAAAAAGTCAAGGGAGGCCTACTCTTCGGAATCTTACTGACGACGCTCGCCGGAATTCCCTTCGGCGTCACCCGATTCGACGGCATTTTCAGTGCCCCGCCCTCTATCGAGCCGATTTTCTTCAAATTTGAATGGGCGCAGATTTTCACAAAGGAAATGGCGATTGTCGTGCTGACTTTCCTGTTCGTCGATTTGTTCGGCGCCATCGGCACAATTATCGGCGTTGCCAACAGCGCAGACACACGCGAAGGCGGCAAAATTATCAACCTGAATCGGGCATTTCTCGTCGACGCCATCGCGACGACGGGTGGCGCCATGATGGGGTCGAGTACGGTAACAACCTTCGTCGAAAGCGCCGTAGGCGTGAAAGAAGGCGGCAGAAGCGGAATTACGGCCGTTGTCTGCGGACTCTGCTTTTTGTCGGCGCTGTTTTTGGCTCCGCTGTTTCTTGCCATTCCGGCCTCGGCAACGGCTCCGGTGCTCGTCCTCGTCGGCTTAATGATGGTCAGCGGTTCGGTTTCCAAAATTGATTTCAGTGATTATTCGGAAGCGGTTCCGGCCTTCCTTTGCATCATCTTCATGCCGCTTTCCTACAGTATTTCCGAAGGGATTGTCATCGGGCACCTCAGCTACGTCCTCATCAACCTCTGCTGCGGACGCGTGAAAAAAATCTCCGTCAGCATGTGCGCCTTGGCGATTTTCTTCATGCTGAAATTCTTCCTCTAGTAAAACTTTCGGAGGTCCGGATTCTTCGCTCCCGGTCCGACGGTCGCCGACGCGCCCCGCAAAATCAACACGGGAGCGCGTTTTGCATTTTACAGCCGTAAAACACAAGGCTACAGTTGTTTTCTATGTTCACCGGATTAATCGAAACCACGGGAACGGTTGTTTCCCTGAAAAAAGATGCAAACGATGTTTGGCGCCTCGTCGTGGATGCCCCGAAGTTTGAAGGAACGCTTGCCGTCGGCGACAGCGTTGCCAACAACGGTTGCTGCCTCACCGTCGTCGAAATCTCCGGAACGCAATTGGGCTTCGACCTCCTGGACGAAACCCTGCGCAAAACGTCCTTTTCTCTGCTCAAGCCCGGAAGCGCCCTCAACCTCGAACGCAGTCTCCGCGCCGACGCGCGCATGGGCGGTCACTTTGTCACCGGACACATCGACGCCACGGGCTCCATCGTTTCGCTGCGACAGGAGGGTGCCAATTACCGTCTCTGCATCCGCCCGCCGGAAAGCTTCCGCAAGTACCTGGTTTACAAAGGGAGCGTCGCGGTTGACGGCATTTCGCTGACAGTCGCCGCCATCAACGATGTCGATAAAACCTTTGATATCTGGCTGATTCCGCACACGATGCAGGAAACAAATCTGCGGGAACGTAAATCCGGCGAGCCCGTCAATTTGGAGTTCGACATCCTCGCCAAATATGTCGAGCGCATTCAGCTTTTTTCCGCCAATCAGGCCGCCGAATAACCGATTTTGATGTCGCTGCCCGCCCCCAGAAAAAGACTGCCGAACCTGATTCTTACCGGATTCATGGGAACGGGGAAGACCACACTCGGTCGCCTGCTTTCGCACAGCCTGGGATTCCGTTTCTGCGACACGGATAAAATCATCCAACAAAAAACGGGACGTAGCATTCCGGATATCTTCGCAACGGACGGAGAAGCCGCCTTTCGCGAGCTTGAAAAACAATGCGTCGCGGAATGGCTGCCGGAAGGCGGAGCCGTCATTTCCACCGGCGGCGGCATCGTGACCATTCCCGGAATCGCTTCCGCCCTGCGCGCCCGCGGCGTCGTCGTCGCCCTGTTCGCCTCGCCGAAGGTCATTCTCGAGCGCACGGGCAACGGGAGAAACCGCCCGCTACTACAAACCGCCGGCGACCCGCTCGAGCACATCCGCACGCTTTTGGCCGCCCGAGAGCAAGCCTACATGAATTCCGGCATCAATGTCTTCACGGACTGCCGCTCTCTCAATGAACTTGCCGCCATCGTCGAACGTATCTACCGTCGCGAACTGCGGGGACGCAACAAAGGCAAAGCCGCATAAGCCGTCCGCGCCTTCCCCGAAAAATTCTATTTGAACGCACGCCCGTAATCTCTAAGCTTTCCGCCATGAAAACGCTGTTTCAAAAAATCGCCGACCGAGAAATCCCGGCGAAAATCGTCTTCGAAGACGATCAATGCTTTGCCATTGAAGACATCAATCCGCAGGCCCCCGTCCACATCCTCGTCATCCCCAAGCGCGTCATCGCACGCCTCGGCAACGCGGAAGCGGACGATGCCGCATTGCTCGGCCACCTGCTTGTCGCCGCCGCCGCAATTGCACGTGAGCGCGGAATCGACGCAAGCGGCTTCCGCACCGTCATCAACAGCGGCCGCGACGCCGGAGAAACCGTCCCGCACCTGCACGTCCACCTCCTGGGCGGACGCGCTCTCGCTTGGCCTCCGGGTTAATCAGAATTTTCTCCGTTGACTTCCTTTCAAAAAAAAGTTTTCATTCACGCTTCAAACAATTTCACTTTATTAACAGACCGCAATGGCCAACATCAAGTCAGCACAAAAGAACATTCGTAAATCCGCGACCAATGCGAAGCGCAATCGCTCCGTGAAGAGCCGCATCAAGACCGTCGCCAAAAACGCGAAGCAGGCAATCGCTTCGGGCAATGCGGAAACCCTCAAGGCAGTAACGCCGGTTTGCGCCTCCGTTTTCGACAAGGCAACGAAGTCCGGAGTTATCCACCCGAACAAAGCTGCGCGCATGAAGTCGCGCCTCGCGAAGGCTGCCAACAAGGTCGCCGCTGCTCAATAAGCTTCCTTTCGGAAAAACAGCTCTCTTTCTTTCGCAGGAAGGGAGCTTTTTTCATAAATACGCCATGACACTCCCCACGCACCTGAGTTTCCCGCCGGGCACGCTCGCGGAAAACGCCTTGCGCCTCGCGGTACTCCACGCCGCCGCGGGAGCCGTCATTCTCGAAAAAAACGCCGGAATTGCGGAAATCGGCAACGCCCTTCGCACACAAATCGCCGAAGGCAAACCTTCCGCCTGCGCTTTCGGCCTGCGCCGCCCGCAACTCGTTTTCGCGCCCGAAGCGGAAATTTCCGGACTCCAAATCTACGCAGACAAGGATTCCGAGGCCTTAGACCTCTGGAAAAACACTCTCGGTTCGGCACTTTTCCGTTTCCGCTACACCTTCCTCACACGTCCGTTGCCGAATGCCGCACGGGAAAGCGAAATCACCTGTTCGCTCCCCGTTGCCCAACACGTCAGCAAACCGCTTGCTCTCATTTCTCACACAACGGGAAAAAAATCGGAAACGCACTTTCGCCGCGTGGAAATGCTTTCGGGCTTTGAACTCTGGGAAGCGGAAACGGCATTTCCGCGCTTCCACCAAATCCGCCTCCACGCCAAAGAATGCGGACTGCCGATCGTCGGCGACGCGCTTTACGACGGAGTCCCCGCGCCGCGCGTTTCGGAATTGCGTCCCAAGAAACGCCTCAACAAGGGCGAGGACAAACCCCTTTACGCTCCGATTTGCCTCCACCTCCGCGCCGTCGAGCTTCCGGACCGGCTTCCCGGGATTGAAGCCTTCTCAATCGAAGCGCCCTTGCCCAACGGCTTCGAAACGCTCTTGAAAAAATTGCGCGCACGCATTTAATGCGCGGCATGAAAATCAAGGTCTTTGCGTTAATCGCTTCGCTTTTTCTCCTCGTCGCAGGCGACATCCTTGCCGAAGAGCCCCGAAAAATCCGGGTCGTCGCCAGCTTTAGCGTTCTCGCAGACTGGATCCGGCAAGTCGCCGGCGAACAGGCGGAAGTCCTCTCGCTCGTTCCCGCCAACGCCGACAACCACGCTTACACGCCCTCCCCGAGCGACATGCGGAAAATCCGTGAGGCCGACTACGTCTTTGCCCTTTCCCCGCATTTCGAAGTCTGGTTCGAAGCCCTCTCCCGCAATGAACGCGCGCAAAACCCGAACAAGTTCATCTTCCTCGGAAACACACTCATCCACGACGGCGACACCTGCTCCTGCGGCCACCATCACCACGGACACATCCACGCCGACACGGAAGCCGACCCCCATTTCTGGACCGACCCGCGCCTCGTCGCCGAGCACTGTATTCCGCTCATCGAAAAAACGCTGAAGGCCGACGGCAGGGCTTTTCGGAAAAAGCTCGCCGACTTTGAAGCCGAGGCACGCAAGGTACTCGCCGGCATTCCGCCCGAACGCCGCAAAATCGTCACTTATCATAATAACATGACGCATTTCGCCAAGCGCTTCGGATTCTCGGTCGCAGGCAGCGTCCTCGCCTCGTCCACCACGGAAGCAGCCGATCCTTCGGCCAAAAGCCTCGCCAAGCTCTCTCAAAAAATCCGCGAAGAACGCATTCCGATTTTCTCCGACAACACCGTCGCCTCACGTCTCCCGGCCGTTCTCGCCAAAGATGCCGGCATGCCGCCGCCAAAAGTGCTGCGCGTCGATGCCCTGGATGTCCCGGGCTCGCCCGCCGACACCTATATCGGCATGCTACGCGAAAACCTCCGCGCGATTGCGGAAGCCTGCAAGCAACCGTAACTGCCGGGCAGGCACCCGATGCGGCTCACCGTTAATAGCTGTCCGCATAAACGCGCCAATCGTTTTTCTCCGCGTTGTAATGGAAATAATAAACACCGCAATCGGCGATATATAGATTGGCATCAAAATCGGTATTAATTTGCATGACGAAGGGGTAGTCTTCCGGGATTTCAATCGGGTCCTGAACACACGCTGGATACCCTCCGATTTTGTGTGTTTCGTAAACCGCGCATTTGCCGGTTTCCGCGTCGAAAACTGAAGGAAACTCCTGCTTCCTGTAAGTTGCGTAAACCGCACCGCAAACATCCTTGTGATAATCCAATTTGTACTTCTTTTCTAAAGCCCGTACGGCATCCCAAGTCGCGTCGTCGCCGCCGCTGTCCGGCCATTGGGGCATATCGTTTGTCACGGCTTCGGGAGTAAGCAGGCAAGTCTTCAGCTCATCGGATACATAATTACAGGGAACCAAGCCGTCCAAGGTCGGATAGGTGCGGATAACGCAGCCCTGCTGAGGGTGTTCTTCCGGATTATTGGACCAGGCTTCCTCGGGAGCGAAAACGGTAATCAACGCCACCTTACTAAGAGCTACCGGGACTCCGGGTAAATCCGGCACGAAAATCGTCGCAAAAGGCTTCAACGGCTTCCCTTCGGCATCGATGGGCTGCGTTTCCCCGGGAAGTTGCCACGTCACGCGCCCCAAACAGCTCACTTTCCCCTCGGGCAACTCCGTTGCCGGCGTGCTCCGCAGAATAACCGCATTACAACTCAACTTAGCGCGCAACTCACGGACAGTCGCCTCCGCGCACGCGTCCCGACGACACTTCCGCCCCGCGAAAAACCGCTTACGGCAGTACAGTCCCAAGACCGCCGCCAGCAAAAGCGCCGACCCGCATCCGATAAGCAAGTTCACATTGTCGGACGCGATGTCCCGCTCCCCGAAAGCCCGTACAAGTTTCGACACCAAAAGAACCAGGACGACAAGCATCCAAATATCACCAAGAATCGGGAAAAAACGCTTCATGACATCGGTTTTACACCCGATTCGCTGTTTCACCAATGATATTTTCAAGCGTTAATCCTTCCGCAACCGCCAAACGGGTCTTCCAAATCCGGAATTTTTCGGGACACCGTAACATTCCGTAAGCTTTTTTTTGCTTTTTTTCACTCGAAGGAAGGGTTAGAATTGTCTCAATTATGGTCGAAAATGCCTTATTCTACCTGTTTGCCGCGTTCACGCTCGTGAGCGGCTTGCTCGTCATCATTAACCGCAAGCCGGTCAACGCCGCCATGGCGATGATTCTCACGATTGTCGGCGTTGCCGCAAACTTCTTCCTGCTCAATGCACCGTTCCTGGCAACCCTGCTGATTATGGTTTACGCCGGCGCGGTCATCGTGCTCTTCCTGTTCGTGATTATGCTCATGGACCCGGACCTGAAGCCCCTGAAATCGGGTTGGATGAAAACCGCGCTCTCCGGCGCCGTCTTCTTCGTGCTCGCGACAGCGGGAACGGTTTGGCTCTTCGGATTCTCGGATGCCCTTCCCGCGGCTCTGCCCTCCGAAGCCGAAACCGCCGTCGCCTACTCGGCGGACGCTAAGGTATTCGGACAAATCCTTTTCACCAAGTACGCACTCTTGGTCGAAGCCGTCGCGCTCCTCCTGCTCGCCGCCATGGCCGCCGTGTTCATGCTGCACGCACGCCGCAAAACGCTTCCGCAGGACGCTCAATAACCTCTTTGCTTTTCTCGACAATGAATCTCGCCAATTTTCTGATTCTCTCGGGCGCGCTGTTCACCGTCGGTCTGACGGGAGCCCTCGTCCGCCGCAATATCCTCGTCGTTTACATGTCGCTTGAAATCATGCTGACGGCCGCCATGCTCGCGCTCGTCTCGTTTGCCAAGTACACGAACACGATGGAAGGCGCCGTTTTCTGCTTCTTCATTATCGCCATCGCCGCCGCGGAAGTCGCCGTCGGGCTCGCCCTCATCGTCGCTTTCTTCCGCAAACGCCAGACGGCCTCGCTCGATGAACTCAACAATTTGAAAAACTAATGGACAACGCAACGCTCCTCCAATCTCTCCTGCTGACCCCGCTTGTTGCGGCGATTATTTCAGCCCTGTTTTTCCGCCGCTCCCGCTGGGGCGCTCCCGTAGTTTCGGTAACGGCGGCAGGAATCATCCTCGTCCTTTCGCTGACGCTCCTGCTCGGCCTCGATCCCGCCAATCCGACGGCCGCCGCCTCGTTCCCGGGCTTCACCGTCGGTTCGTTCAAAGAACTCGAAAACTTCGGCCTGATGATCGACAAAAACGGAGCCGCCATGCTCTTCGTCGTCAGCTTCGTCGCGTTCTGGATTCACGTCTTCTCCGTGGGCTACATGGACGACGACAAGGCACGCGGACGTTTCTTCACGGGCCTGAGCATCTTCATGTTCTCGATTCTCGGCATCATCCTCGCAAAGAATCTGTTCATGACCTTTATCTTCTGGGAACTGGTCGGCTTCAGCTCCTACATGCTCATCGCACACTACTTTGAAACCGACTACGCCGCGATGGCTTCCAAGAAGGCATTTATCGCCAACCGCGTCGGCGACCTCGGCTTCCTCGTCGGTATCATTCTCTGCTACCATCTCTACGGCACGACGGACTTCGCAGCCCTCCAAGCCGGCGGGTTCGATAAATCGACGGCAGTCGGTCTGCTCCTGATGTGCGGCTTCCTCGGAAAGTCCGCTCAGTTCCCGCTCCATGTCTGGCTGACGGACGCGATGGCAGGTCCGACGCCGGTCTCCGCACTCATTCACGCGGCCACCATGGTCGCCGCCGGTGTGTTCTTCATGGTCCGCATCTTCTTCATGCTCGATCCGATGGTGCTCGACACGATGCTCTGGCTCTGCGCCGGCATGGCCGCTCTCGCCGGTCTCGCCGCACTCGGACAAACGGACATCAAGAAGTCTCTGGCCTATTCGACGCTTTCCCACCTCGGCTTCATGGGCGCAGCCATCGGCTTGCGCATGCCGGAAATTGCCCTCCTTCACATGGCAATGCACGCGTTCTTCAAGGCAACGCTCTTCCTCTGCTCCGGCTCTATCATTCACGCCTGCCACCACGAACAGGATATGACGAAGATGGGCGGCCTGCTCAAGAAGATGCCGATTACGGCGCTTGCCTTCATCATCGCCGGCCTCTCAATTGCTGCATTCCCGTGGTTCGCCGGCTGGTACTCCAAGGACGCCATCATTTCCGGTGCCTATCTTTCGGGCAACATGCCGGCCTTTGCCCTCCTCGTCATCGCCGCCATCGGGACCGCACTTTACACCGGCCGTATGTTTGCCATGGTCTTCCTCGGCAACCCGCACGGACACGGCGCCGAACACGCCAAGGAATCTTCGCCGTGGATGACGGTTCCGCTCATCGTCTTGGGCGTCATCTTCTCCCTCGGCGCCGGCTGGTTCCTCGCAGGCACGAACGGGCTTCCGTGGCTCGGCGGCAAGATGAACGCTCTCTTCCCGAGCGTCGCCACCGAAGCGCCCGCCGGCGGCTACCACAAGCTTCACCACGAGCTCGCCGAACAGGGCCTGCTCACGCCGATGATGCTCCTCGGCATCGCCATTCTCGTCGTCGGCTTCGCCGTTGCCGTCTTCTTCTACCGCACAAGCACGGGCAACGACCGCCTCCGCGAAACGCACCCGACCGCCTACAAGGCGCTCGAATACCGCTACTGCGACACCTTCTACAACTGGTACATCGCCAAGGTACAGCAGCGCGTCGCCATGCTCGTCGGTCTCCTGGATACGGTCCTCATCAGCGGTCTCGGCATGCGAGTCATCGTCGCCGGCATCCCGGCAACGCTCGGCTCGCTGATTCGCCGGTTCGTCCAAACGGGCAACAGCGCCGTCACGGTCTTCTGGATCGCCATCGGCTCGTTGTTTATCGCCGCCCTGCTGGTCTCCGGTGTCCTTCAATAAAAAACGGACAATCCGTAAAAAACGTTCCCGCGAAATGTATCGCGGGAACGTTTTTTATATCCGGAACTCCTGCCCGAATAACGAAATTTTAACAAATCGCCGATTGACGATTTTGCGAGTTTCCGATAGCGTCAAAAGCAAATCAATTTTCTATGACCACCATGTTATTCCTTGCCACTTCTTGGGGTGCAATCGGCTGGGTGATTCTCGGCGCGATTGTTTTCATTGTCTTAGTCGCCGCTTTGGGACGTGCCATTGCTGCGGCTTTCCCGCCGAAACCCGAACACATGTCGTCGTTTAAGAAGCCGGCGACGAAGTCCGCGCCCGTCGTTGCATCCCGCGCGCCCGCCAGCATCCCCGCCTTGCGTGCCGCCAGCGATATTTCGCCGGAAATCATGGCCGTTATCGCCGCCTCGATCGCCACGGTGCTTCAGGGACAAAAATACAAGGTTCACAACGTACGTCTCGCCGCGATGAAGACGCCGAATATCGAACACCTGATGACGGAATGGTCGATGGAAGGCCGCCGCCAGGTTTACTCGTCCCACCAAATCGATCACCGCTAATCCCTCTTCTCTCACCTTTAATCAACAACCCGTAATTTTCTAAAACTATGAAAAAGCTTAAAGTTACCGTTAACGGCAAAGTTTACGAAGTCCTCGTTGAAATCGAAGGCGAAGCTTCCGCTCCCGCAGCAGCTCCGGCTCCCGCTCCGGTCGCCCCGGCACCCGTAAAGTCGGCTCCGGTCAGCGCTCCGGCTCCTGCCCCGGCACCCGCACCGAAACCCGCCGCCGCTCCCGTAGCCGCCGGCGCCGTCGTTGCTCCCTTGGCCGGCAAGGTCGTCGCCATCGACACGAAGGTCGGCGATGCCGTTAAGGAAGGCGATCAAATTTTGACGCTCGAAGCCATGAAAATGAATACCTACATCTACGCGGATCGCGCCGGCAAGATTGCCTCGATTAACGTCGCCGTCGGCGACGGCGTCGAAGAAGGACAAGCCCTCGTCACGATTGCGTAACCGAGTTCCCCGCGGGAACGCTTTGAAAGGCGGAACTCTCTTATGTTTTCGTTGTTTGCCGCAGCACAGCCCGATACCGCGTTTGCGATGGAATGGCTCGCGTGGATTGTTCTCATTGCCATCGCGGTTTCGGTCTTCATTGCGCTGACGATTAAGTCGATATACCTCGTTCTGCATCTTTTTTCCAAACCTGGAGGAAAAAAGAAGTAAGCGGGGCAACTCCCACAACTTAAGGCTATGGATATTGATATCATTGACATTTTTCGTCAGCTCTTCCAAGGGATTACCACCCTCGTCGATTCGGATTCCACGATTTTCTGGGGCCGCATCGTCCTGACACTCTTGGGCGTCGCGCTCGTCTTCCTCGGACGCAAGGGGATTCTCGAGCCGTTGCTGATGATTCCGATGGGTCTCGGCATGGTCGCCGCGAACACCGGAGTCCTTTATTTGGACCCGGGAAATGCCGTCCGCGCCGAACGTAGCTACGATGCCCGTTGGATCAACACGGAAGACCGTACGGACATTCGCTACTTCACGGTGGAAGGCGAAGAAAACTTCGCGGAATTGGCTAAAAATCCCGACTACATTCCCGTTAAATCCGAAAAGCAGCTCAACGCCTATATCGCGGCGGAAGCCTGCGTGATTCAGGAAAACGGTAAGACGCTGACGGGCAATGTCGTCGTTCCCGGCAATTTGAACCTCGAACCGCTGGTCCAGCAACCGGACAATGTCGTCAACCTCATGCAGGTGGACTGGATTCAGCCGATTTACAATTTCGCGTTCTCGAACAATCTGATTGCCTGCTTCATTTTCATGGGCATCGGAGTACTTCTGGACGTCGGCTTCCTGATGGCCCGCCCGTTCCAGAGTATCTTTATGGCATTCTGTGCCGAACTCGGCACCATCGTCACCTTCCCCGTCGCCGTACTTTGCGGGCTTAATCTCGGAGAAGCCGCTTCGGTCGCTCTCATCGGCGGTGCAGACGGTCCGATGGTGCTTTTCGGTTCGCTCCAGCTCGCGAAACACCTCTTCGTTCCGATTACGGTCGTGGCCTATCTCTACCTCGGGATCACCTACGGAGCCTATCCTTTCCTGATTCGCTTCCTTGTCCCCGAAAAGCTGCGCCGCGTACGCAATGCTCCGCCCAAGAAGCCGGTCAAGGTTACAGCAACGGAAAAAATCGCCTTTGCGGTGGTGGCTTGCGGTGTTCTCTGCCTGCTCTTCCCGGTCGGCACGCCGCTCTTCTGCTCGCTTTTTGTCGGCATCGCCGTACGTGAAGCCGGAATTCAGTCCTTCGTACGCCTGATCGACCAGGTATTCCTTTACGGCGGCACCTTCTTCCTCGGGCTCATCCTCGGTTTGCTCTGCTCGGCAGGGACCCTGCTCGACGAAAAGGTCCTGATTCTGCTCGTTCTCGGGATTTTTGCACTGACGATCTCCGCCACCGGCGGCATCCTCGGCGGCTACGTGCTTTATCTGCTCTCCGGACGTCGCTTTAACCCGGTTTGCGGTGTTGCCGGCGTCTCCTGTGTACCGACCTGCGCGAAGATTGCCCAGAAGGAAGTTTCCCGCGTCGCACCGGACGTCATCGTGCTTCCGGACTCCCTCGGGATTAATATCTCCGGCGTCATCACCTCTGCAATCTTCACGGGCGTTTACATCGCCCTCATCCCGCAGCTCGAAAAAATCTGGACGCTGACGAACGCGGCCCTCTAAGCAAACTCCGACAAGCGCAACGTAATGCATTCCCAAAAACATTGGATTTACGGAATCATCGTTGCACTTGTCGGAGTTTTACTTGCCCGCGGCCTCAGTCCCGAACTTTCCGAAGACGGACTGCGCTTTGCAACCCTGCTCTTAGGGCATGCAGCTTGCCTTTTAGGCTTGTTTATCATCGCCCGTGGCGTTTTTCTCCGCCACACGAAAGAAGATTCGAACGAATAAATCGAAAAAATCCCGCAGATTTTCCTGCGGGATTTTTTTAGGTTTTAATAGAAGCAATCTTACCCCCGTTTTATTAAATCCTTGCGGAAACAAATTTGAAGGTTTAGCTTTGGGAAAGCGCTTTTTCACAAAGCGCACGAAAGCGTTCAACCCATTTCACTCAACCACCATATCCTATTTATGAAATTCAAGATTCTCACTCCGGAAGAAGCCGTTGAAATGATTGAAAACGGCGAGAATATCGGCCTCAGCGGCTTCACCGCCGCCGGCGCCCCGAAAGCGGTTCCGCGTGCCCTCGCGGAAAAAGCCAAGGCAGAGCACGCCGCCGGACGTCCCTTCAAAATCAATCTCTTCTCCGGCGCTTCCACCAGCGCTTCCACGGACGGAGCCCTCGCGCAAGCCGACGCAATTGACTACCGCACGCCGTACCAGTCGAGCCCCGATCTGCGCAAAAATATTAACTCACAGAAAACCCGCTACAACGACATGCACCTCTCGCACACCGCGATGTACATGCGTTACGGGTTTATCCCGCAGGTAAAGACCGCAATCGTTGAAGCCACCGAGGTGACCGACGACGGTAAAATCGCTCTCACAACGGCCGGCGGCAATACTGCAACCTATTGTAAACTCGCAGAACGCATCATCATCGAGCTCAACGCCTACCATCACCCGGGCTTGAAGGACCTGCACGACGTCTACCTTCCGCTCGATCCGCCGAACCGCGAACCGATTCCGATGACGCAAGTCGAAAACCGCATCGGCACGACGATGCTTCAGGTCGATCCCGCTAAAATCGTCGGTATCGTCCACACCAACGAAAACGACCACATCGCTCCGTTTAAGGACAGCGACCCCATCACCGACCAGATCGGCGAAAACGTCTGCAATTTCCTCGCCGCCGAACTCAAAGCCGGCCGCATCCCGGAAGGTTTCCTCCCGATTCAGTCCGGCGTCGGCAATATCGCCAATGCCGTGCTCGCCGCTCTCGGCCGCAACGCAGACATCCCCGCATTCCGCATGCACACGGAAGTCATCCAGGACTCCGTCATTAAGCTCATGGATGCCGGACGCTGCGTCTTCGTCGGCGGTTGCTCACTGACGGTCTCCGACGACTGCCTGAAGCACATGTACGAAAACTTCGATTTCTACAAAAACAAAATCATGCTCCGTCCGCAGGAAATCTCGAACAACCCGGAAGTCGTTCGTCGCCTCGGCCTGATCTGCATGAATACGGCTATCGAAGTCGACGTCTTCGGTCACGTCAACTCCACACATTTCTACGGGCGCCAAATGATGAACGGTATCGGCGGTTCGGGAGACTTTGCCCGTAACGGCTACCTGACGATCTTCACCTGCCCGTCCGTCGCCAAGGGCGGTGCGATTTCCTCCATCGTTCCCATGTGCTCGCACATTGACCACACCGAACACGACGTGGACATCGTCGTCACGGAACAAGGCGTCGCCGACCTGCGCGGCAAGTCTCCGCGCGAACGCGCCGAAGAGCTCATCGAAAAGTGCGCTCATCCGGAATACAAGCCGCTGCTCCGCGAATACCTCGCACGCACGCCGGGCTTCCACACGCCCTGCGACGTTACGAAGGCGCTCGAATTCCACAAGGCCTTCCTCAAAGAAGGCGATATGCGCAAGGCCGTTTTTAACGACTAATCCTTCCGCAAAAAGGCGTTCCCGCAACCGTCGGGGACGCCTTTTTTGACGCTCCGTTTCCCCTTTTCCCCCATCCTTCCATCCGACTCTGCTATGAAATGCGAATTATGTGCTTATTCCGTCGAATCCTGCATCGCCGCCGCGCGAATCGGGCTTGATCGCGTCGAACTCTGCGCATCCCCGGCCGAAGGCGGCGTCACGCCGTCTTATGCCGCCATCGAACGCGTCGCCGCCGTAAACGGAATCGACCTCAGCGTGATGATTCGCCCGCGCGGAGGCGACTTCCTTTATTCGGATGAAGAATTTCAGACCATGCTCGCGGATATCGCCGTCGCCCGCAAAGCCGGTGCCACGGGAGTCGTTTTCGGCGTGCTGACCGCGGACGGGAAAGTGGACGCAAGTCGCACGCACGCCCTCGTCGAAGCGGCAAGCGGGCTAGAAACCACCTTCCATCGGGCAATCGATATGACGGAAGACTACGACGCCGCACTCGATGCCATCATCGACGCCGGATGCAGGCGCGTACTGACCTCGGGCGGCTATGACAAGGCCGCAGACGGTATTGAGGCCATTGCCCGTGCCGTATCGCGCTCCGCAGGCCGCATCGAAGTCATGGCGGGTAGCGGAGTCGGTTCCGCCAATGCCGCCGCACTCGCCGCAACAGGTGTCGATGCACTCCACTTCAGTGCAAAAAAAATGATTGCCGGAAAGATGCTCTACCGCAATCCCCGCATCTCGATGGGCGGCTCGGCGGAGATTGACGAATACGCCCTACGTGTCGTCGACGAAGAAGAAGTCGTCAAAATCCTCAAGCTCGTAAAACCGGACGTTGTGTAAAATCCGCCCCGCGAATTGGCAATTGCATTTTTTCGAGCCGGAGGAGACAATCGGGGGCTTTACGATGATTTCCGTCGATATCGAATTTTTCTTTGCAGCGCTGATTGCCTGTGCAGTCTGCGTTTACCTCGCTTACGAAATTTACTGGTCTTTAATCGAAAACCGTTCCCGCGGGGACGATAACCGCAAACAGACGCTTTATTGCTGTGTTCGCTGCGGGAAGGTTTACACCCGGCCGCGTGACCGGGACGACGAAAAAACAGCGCCCTGTCCGAACTGTGCCTTCGAAAATATCCGCCTGAGATTTTAGACGCATGCGATTCGGCATCGACTTTTTCCGACGGCACGTCCGGAAGTTCATTTTCGGCGCACTAATTTTCATTCCTCTGTCCATTCTCTCCGTATTCGCCTGGGCTTACTGGGTCGAGCCGAATCGTCTGACAACGACTTACCTGAAATACCCAATTCCCGAATGGAACGGAACAGACAACCGCATTCGCATTGCCATGGCGGGAGACTTCCACGTCCGCCACGGCGAAGCCAAGCGGCTCAAGCGCGTCATTAACGCCCTGCGGGAACAATCTCCCGACATCATCCTCTTGGTCGGAGATTTTGCATTCGCGTCCAGCGACCCGCACAAAAACACTCTCGACTTACCGCTGATGTCCCGGATTTTCCGGCAACTCCGCAACGGCGGGAAAACACCTGTCTACGCCTGTTTGGGCAATCACGACTACGCCTACGGAGCGCCTCAAATACGTAAAATGCTCGAAGATGCCGACATCACGCTTTTGGAACCGGGAACCGCACGCCTGCATTTCGGCGAAAACTGCGAAGTCTTTCTCGGCGGAGTCTCCAATAAAAACCAGCGAGAAGTGGATCCGAAAACCATCCCTTTCCCGCCGGAAGATTTCTACGGAGCGGCACTCTTCGTCGTGCATTCGCCGGATTTGGTCGTCGACCTTCCCCGCGAAGCCGGCTACGCCCTCACGCTTGCCGGGCACACGCACGGCGGGCAAATCTGCCTCCCCGGCCGCATCCCTTTTGTCCCGCACGCCAGCCGAATCGGCGACCAGTATGCGCACGGGATGTTCGAAGAAGGCGGCAAGGATCTTTTTGTTACACGAGGAGTTGGAGAAAGCCGCCTCCGTATGCGCCTGTTCTGCCCTCCGGAAATCGTCGTCATTGACCTCGTCCCGACCGAAGCTCTCCCGGAATCCCAATGGCGTAATCGCGCCGGAAATCCGCGGAAAATCCAATTGCCGCAATAATGTCGTCTTCCGCCCCATACCGCGGTCGCATCGCACCGACGCCGACCGGATTGCTACATCTCGGACACGCCCGTACCTTTTCCCTTGCAGCCGAGCGTTGCCGCCAAGCAGCGGGAACACTCATTCTCCGCATCGAGGATCTGGACGCACAACGCTGTAAAAAACAATTTGCCGAAGCAGCCCTCGAAGATTTGAAGGCAATCGGAATTACTTGGGACGAAGGACCGGATCTCGGCGGTCCGTGTGCGCCCTATGTTCAATCGGAGAACGCGGACTATTTTCTCGAAATCTGGAAACGCCTGAAAGACGCCGGAGCCATCTATCCCTGCCGCCGCTCCCGAAAAGACGTTGCCGCAGCCGCACGGGCTCCGCACGCCGAAGACGAAGATGCCGAGCCGATTTTTCCGCCGGAATGGCGCCCGAGCAATCCGAATTTCGGAAAGGCTTTCAGCGATCCCGGCGATTATAACTGGCGTTTCCGCGTCCCCGATGGCGAAACGATTGCGTTTGTCGATGCCATCCAGGGGCCGCAAAGCTTCATCGCGGGGAAAGACTTCGGCGACTTCGTCGTCTGGCGACGAGACGGCGTTCCCGCCTACGAATTGGCCGTCGTAGCCGACGACATCCGCATGAACATCACGGAAGTCGTACGCGGAGCGGATTTGCTAAAATCCACAGCCCGTCAAATCCTGATTTACCGGTCTCTGGGAGCAACGCCGCCGGCTTGGGCGCACGCGCCGCTTGTCTTGGACGAAAACGGCAAGCGCCTTGCCAAGCGTTCGGACGCCCTCTCCGTCCGAGCCCTACTCGCCCGCGGCGTAAAAATTTGAACCCGTCCGTCCTGCACGGAGACAAAAAAAGCGCCCCCGTAAAAGGGGCGCTTTTTGCAAGTAACGTCCGCTTAAGCCAAAGCAAGCAACGCGAAATAAACGAGCGAGCCCAGCACCGTCAGAGCCGCAAAGAATACGAGCGAGGTGCGTGCCCCGATACCCGGAGCGGCGAAAGGCGTTGCCTCGGCCGTATCGCTTTCGTCGGTCGAGAAAATCGAACGCATCCAGCCGAAGTAGTAGTAAACACTTGCTACGACGCAAGCCAGCATGATGGCTGCAGGGACGTAGAGGCTGGCAGAAAATACAATCCAGAGAATCCCGAGCTTGGTGATAAAGCCGACCGTCGGGGGAATACCCGCAAGCGAAGCCAAGCCGGAAGCCAAGGCTCCGGCGAGCACCGGCGAACGTTTTGCCAGCCCGCGGAAATCACCGAAGTCCTGCATCGCTTCGTCTCCGGCCTGTGCGGAAACACGCGCCATAACGGCGAAAATCGGGTATTGCGAAAGCACGTAGAAAACGATGTAGAGCATGAGGGCCGCAACCATCATCGGGAACGCCTCATGAGTAACAAGGCGATCTTGCATCGACTTCACAAGCGCCAGGATACCAAGCATCATATAGCTCGCGTGCGAAACCCCGGAAAGGCCGAGCAAGCGCTTAACTTTGCGCTGACCGAGTGCCGCGAGATTGGCATACACCATCGAGATAAGCGTCACGCCGAGCAGAATCGGGAAAAGTCCGCCGAAGGCCGGAGCGAAAACGCCCACCAGGAAAACGAGGGTCATAAAGAAGCCGACTGCCTTAGAAAGAGTCGCAAGGAAGAACGTCACATGCAAAGGCGCGCCCTGGTAGGTGTCCGGAATCCAAAACTGCATCGGAAAAACACCGAATTTGAACATAACCCCGCCGAGCACCATTGCGGCACCGACCAGCATAATCGGGTTGGCCGGATCGGCCATAAGAGCCACGCTCACAGCCTCATAACCGAGCACATCCATGCCCGCACCGGCCGAAACGCCGGAAAGCGCGGTCGCACCATAGAGCAGGACGATTCCGAAAAGCATCAGACCTCCGGAAACGCCGCCGGCAATCAGGTATTTCACTCCGGCTTCCAGCGAAGCCACACTCGTGCGATAGGAACCGACGAGCGCGTAAAGCGAAACCGTCAGCGTTTCGAGCAAAACGAAGAAAGCGACAAAATTGCTCGCCTTCGTCAACGCGATTGCCGCCGCCGTCGAAACGAGGATTAGGTGATTCGTAATCGGTGCGGAGAATTCCGTGCGCTCGCGTACGGTCTTGCCGAGAAGCGCGGTGAGAAAAGCACAAACAAGGAAGAACGGCCCGGTAAACATGATACCGTCGGCAATGCCTCCAAAGATGCTGCTGCCTTGGCATCCTTCCGCCGGAACAACAAACGGAATAATCCCGGCGACCAGCAAAGCGAGGCAAGTCGTAGCGAAGCCGACCTTCGCGCGGTCCTTCGGAAGCCAAACATCCAGCGCAAGGACGAGCAGTGCGGCGACCGCGAGCACAATTTCCGGCAAGAACGCCTTAACCAGGGCGCTTGTCGGTTGCCAAAGTTCGATGAATTCGTTCATTTTTCGAAAAATTAAAGGTTATTATTGTGCGTCGGCGACGGGAGCGACGGGCGCGTCAACGGCTGCGGGAGCTGCCTGAGCAAAACTCTGCGTCAGGGCCGGATTAAGTTCGTTCGTCACCAAAGACGGCACGAAACCGACGGCAACGAGGGCCGCGAAGAGGAGGAGTGCCGGAACGCGTTCCGCCGGCGTGATGTCCTTGACGGCAACCGCCTGCTCTTCAGGAAGCGCTTCGGCTCCGTAGAACACGCGTGCCACAGCACGCAGACCGTAGATCGCGGAGATGACGATGGAAATAATCACAAGGCTGATCAGCCAGAAGGGCTTGAGGCTTGCCAGAGAAACGAAGATGGAAAGTTCACCCCAGAAATTCGCGAAGCCCGGCAGCCCGATGCTCGCCATCATGGCAGCGACGAAGAATGCCGCCAAGACCGGCGCGCGCGTGGCCAACCCGCCCATTTTCTGCATATCGAGCGTGCCCGTACGATCGGCAACCGCCTGCGTCAAGTGGAAGAGCAAGGCAACGGAGAGGCCGTGCGCAAACATCATCATGACGGCGGCCCCCAGCCCCGTGACATCGCCGCCGCTAAACGCAAACGCCGCGATACCGAGGAAGATCGGGCCCATGTGCATGACGGAGGAGTACGAAATCATGTGTTTGAGGTCACGTTGAACCATCGTAATCAGACCGATGACGAGGATATTGCCGAGCGCGAGGACGAGAATCCACTTCGCCCAGGATTCCAAGCCCAAGGGCAGGAAAGCGGCGCCGAGCTGAACCAGACCGTAGAGGCCGAATTTCTTCAGCACCCCGGCATGCAGCATCGAAACCGGCGTCGGTGCGGCGGAATAGGTATCCGGCGCCCAGGAGTGGAACGGGAAGAGCGAAACCAGAATCCCGAAGCCGAAGAGCAGAAGCGCGAAGATCGACGTCTGCATGCCCGCATCCAGATTGAGAACCGCGTTCTTAAGCGCAATAAAGTCAAACGCAACTGCCGGCGTTTTCACATAGAAATAAATCAGACCGGCGAGCGAAATCATCGCCCCGAGCGTCAGGTAAACCGCCATCGTAATCGCCGTCGTGCGCTTGCCGTAGCCGCCCCAGATGAGGATGGCGATAAAGGTCGGGATGAGGGCGAATTCGTGGAAAATGTAAAAACCAAAGATGTCGATCGAAGCAAAAAGCCCGAGCAGGCCCGTTTGAATAAAGAGCAGAGTCGCGTAATAGAGCGTAGGCATCTTGGCCTCTTTCGTCCAAACCGCACGCATCCCGGCAGCCAGGCCGACGATTGCCGCCATGACGAAGAGCGGGAGCGAAATCCCGTTCAGGCCGAGCTTCAGCCAAATGCCGGTGGATTCGACGCCGAGCCATTTGCACTCGGAGAAAAACGCGTATCCGGTCGCAACATCCTTGGCCTCGGAAAAGAGTCCCGCAAGCACAAGGGCAATCAGACACGGCAAGGCAAAGCCGACGAGCGCAACGGATTTGCGCACGACGAGCGGAGTGCTTTTCGCCAAAAACAAAACTACGCTCGCGAGCAGCGGCGCAGCGACGGCGGTTTGGAGAAGATTCGCTGAATTCATGCTAAAAATTTTCCGCAAGCATAGAGGAATTTAAGGCGCCTTTCAAGAACGTTCCCGCAAGCTCACCCGCGAAAAATTTACGAAAAAAGACAAATTTAATTCTCGACTCCGCTAATAGGTTTTAAGAATATTACACAATCACCTTTACAACCCGAAATCGAATATTATGAAAAACAAAATCCGAAACTTCCTCCGCTTCGCAGCCGTCGCCGCCCTCTCCGCAAGCACCGCCTGTGCCGCCAAAAACATTCCGGTGGACGGGCACCCCGAAAGCATCGCCGAAGAGGACAACCACTACTACGTCGCCGTCGTCGGCAAAAAACTGGAACCGACGCACAAAGACGGAGACGGATTTATCATGAAAGTCAACTCCCGCGGGAAAATCGTTTCCCCCAATGCCTTCCCGCAGGTGAAACTCAACGCCCCGAAAGGCGCGGTCGTCGAAGATGACATTCTTTACGTCGCCGACGTTGACCGCATCGTCGGCATCAGCCTCCGCACCGGCGCGCAGGTCTGCGTCGTCGATATGGCCTCCACGGGAGCGCAGTTCCTCAACGACATCGTTGAAGACGATGATTTCCTCTACGTCTCGGCGACCGACATCAATAAGATTTTCCGCATCAACATGCGCAACTGGAAGTTCGAAGAATTCCCGCTTGCAGAACCGCTTAACGCCCCCAACGGCTTAGCCGTCGAAGACGGATTTCTCTACGTCGGCGAATACGCCAGCGACGCCAACGGCCAACCCTCCGGGAAAATCAAGCGCATTCCCCTCCGCGGCAACACCGCCCGCCCGGTCTCCGTCGTGTACAATGTTCCCGGGCAATACGACGGCCTCGTCGTGCGGGAAGTCGAAGATCTCTTCGACCGCGAAACGGATTACCTCTATTTCTCGGATTGGGCGAGCAAATCCGTCAAACGCCTCAACCTCAAGACCGGCAAGGCGGAAACCGTCACC
Organism: Candidatus Spyradenecus sp.; assembly: GCA_045651925.1. GTDB lineage: Bacteria > Verrucomicrobiota > Verrucomicrobiia > Opitutales > UBA953 > Spyradosoma. The sequence continues at coordinate 38,426 of JAZRTJ010000018.1, forward strand.
GAAATGCCCGTAGAAGGACCCGCCGACTTCATTATCGATGATGACAAGCTTTGGCTCCCCGCCATGGCTGAACAAAAAGTGCTCATCCAAACGCTGTAAACAGTAAGGCGGCGTATAAAAAAAACGGAGTAATGACGCGCTAAGTCATTGCTCCGTTTTTTTGCAATTAGCAATCGGCAAATACCATTCTCCGTTCCTTACTCACCGGTTCCTTGCCAATCGCGGGCGTAAGCTTCCGCGAAGTAAGTAAGAATCAAGTCGGCACCCGCACGGCGAATAGCCAAGAGCGATTCGTCGCGGCAAGCCTTCAGGTCCAACCAACCGAGTTTCGCGGCAGCCTGAATTTGCGCGTATTCCCCGGAGACCTGATAGGCGGCAAGCGGCAAAAGCGTGTTTTCACGCACATCGCGGATAACATCCAAATAAACGCCGGCGGGTTTAACCATGACCATGTCGGCGCATTCCGCTTCGTCCGCCAGTGCTTCGCGGATGGCTTCGCGACGATTCGCGGGAGCAAGCTGATAGGTCTTTTTCGTCAGGCCGGTCACCTTGTTCGGCGCGTTTTTCTTACTGCCGACGGCATCGCGGAAAGGCCCGTAAAAGGCCGACGCAAACTTTGCCGAGTACGCCAAAATTCCGGTTTGCGTCAATCCTGCGGCATCCAAAGCTGCGCGAATCGCCGCAATGCGCCCGTCCATCATGTCCGACGGAGCGACGAAATCCGCACCGGCACGGGCGTTTTCGACCGCCATACGGCAAAGGATTTCGACGGAGGCGTCGTTATCCACATCCGTTCCCGTAACGTTAAGAACACCATCATGTCCGTGCGTCGTGTAGGGATCGAGGGCGATATCGGCGAAAATCACGCATTCGGGGACGGCGGCTTTCACGGCGCGAATGGCGCGGCAGATAAGGCAATCGGGATTCGTCGCTTCCTGCCCGTCCGGCGTTTTCTTTTCGTCCGGTGTCTTCGGAAACAGGGCCACGCCGTAAACGCCGAGCGCGACGAGCTCGCGGCATTTTTCGACGAGTTGCGGAATCGGCAGCCGCTCAACGCCGGGCATCGACTCGACGGCTTCGGGCGTTTCGCCTTCCGTCACGAAAATCGGTTGAATCAATTGTGCGGGAACCAGTTGCGTTTCTTTGAGCATCGCACGAATTCCCGCGTTTGCACGCAGGCGGCGCAGGCGGAGAGGAATATCAAAATTTTTCATGTTTCTACGGAAAATAAAACCTCGGCCGCTCAACGCCAACTAAATTTCCGCGATTTGCATTTGCGTTCCCGCGCGAACCTGAATTTCCTTTTCCATCATGTTTATTGATGAAGCGAAAGTTTTTTTGCGTGCCGGCAACGGCGGAAACGGCTGTTTGAGTTTCCGTCGCGAGAAGTATTTGCCTAAAGGCGGTCCCGACGGCGGGGACGGCGGTTGCGGCGGCGATGTCGTCCTGCTCTGTAACGAAAACATCAACGACCTGCGCGACTATAAGTTCCAGCCGCATTGGAACGCCAAAAACGGCCGTCCCGGCGAAGGCCGCAACAAGCACGGAGCCGACGGAGACGATGTTATCCTTCAAGTTCCGCCCGGAACGCAGGTTTTCGAATTGGAATCCAACCTCCTCGTCGCCGAACTGCTTGAAAACGGCGAACGCGTCGTGTTGCTCAAAGGCGGTCGCGGCGGGCTCGGTAACAATCAGTTCAAGAGCTCCGTCAATCAGGCCCCGCGCAAAACGACACCGGGCAAAGAAGGCGCAATCGGCGATTTCGTATTCAAGTTGAAGACCATCGCCGACATCGGCCTCGTCGGATTCCCGAACGCGGGCAAGTCGTCGCTGACCAATGCCTTCACGAATGCCCGCCCGAAGATGGCGCCCTACCCGTTCACTACCAAAAACCCGAGCGTCGGCGTCATTGAATACGAAGACTTCACGCGGATTTCCATGGCGGACATTCCCGGTCTGATTGAAGGTGCGAGCGAAAACCGCGGACTCGGCCACCGCTTCCTCAAGCACGTCGAACGCTGCAAACTGCTCATTTTCATCATCGACATGGCGGGAACGGACAACCGAAAGCCGGCGGACGACTACGCGCAATTGCTCGTCGAACTCGAAAACTTCGACCCGGTGCTACTCGACAAACCGCGCATCATCGTCGCCAATAAGATGGATTGCGAAGGCTCCGCCAAGAACCTCACCGCCTTTAAGCGCAAACACAAGGGACTTGAAATCGTAAAGATTTCCTGCCTGACGGGAGACGGTTTGGATTCCCTCAAAGACATCCTGCGCGAACGCGTCGAAGCCGCCCGCCGTCTCAACGCCGAGCCGGAAGCTTAACGCCTCAGCCGTCACAATTCGTATTTTAACCTATTCCTATGAAAAAAATTCCCACCGACGGAAAAGCTTCCGCCAACACGTCCATCAACAATGCGTTTGACGGGCTTCACATCGCCGACCTGCCGCAACACACGGAAACGCCCGTGAAGCGCAAGTCCGCCGATTCGAAACCCAGCCAATCGGAAAAGCTCGGACGCGTTCACATGAACATCGAAAAATCCGGTCGCTCCGGCAAAACCGTCACCGTACTCTTCGGACCGGGCATCAATGCGCTGACACAAGAGCGCCGCGACGACCTGCTCGCCTCCCTCAAGCGCAAATTCGCCGCCGGCGGAGCCCTCGAAGGCGACAAAATCGAAATCCAGGGAGACGTCCGCGACCGCGCCAAGCTCTTCCTCCAGATGCTCGGTTTCTCCGCCTAAAGCCTCCGGCATTCGATTTTCGAAAATAAAACACGTTCCCGCCATTGCCGACGGGAACGTTTTTTGTTTCGACGAAAGTCTTATTCGCCCTGCGGCGCTTGCTCACGCGAGGCCGGCTTGCCGCGTTGGCCGTTGCGCGGACCGCGGAATTGCGGCTTACCATTTTCGCCTCGCAGGTGGCGCATTTCCGGCTTCGGCAACGCCTTGATCGCTTCGACCTTTTGTTCCGTCGTCATTTTCCGGACTTCCGCAACGCGCTTGGCAATTTCCTGCAGGCGATTATTGTCGGCGGAAAGCAACATATAATACATCATCGGGAAACCGCGATGCACCTGCGGGCCCTGCGGCTTTCCTTTTTTATCTTGAGCTTCGGGGGTGCCGCGAAATTGCTTCCCGGGTGACAGGAGCCGCATTTCCGGCTTCGGCAACGCCTTGAGCGCTTTGGCCTTTTGCTCGGTCGTCATCTTCTGAACTTCCGCAACGCGCTTGGAAAGCTCGTCGAGCTGCTCGTTGCTAAGCGTAAGTAGTATGCGCATAAGCAAGGCCCCGCGCTGAGCCTGCGGCCCTTGGCGGTTGCCGCGTTCGCGAAAGGCCGGTTTCCCGGTGTCTGCGGGAGCCGTTGCCTGCGGAGCCGATTCCGCAAATGCAAAAGCGGAAGCAGCGAGAAGGATGAGAACGGATGTAATCTTAGTCTTCATAATTATAAAAGGTGTTGACGGTTAATGATATTTCGCAGTGTCGTTTTCAGACGACATTCGGGGAAACGCAGAAAATCCGGCAAGGTTTCGAAAAACGTTTCGTCCCGCTCTTTCTCCCGTCGCCTCCCCGCCTTCCCTCTCCCCGTTCGTCATTCATGCAGTTCCGATTATTCGCCGAAATCCGAATGGTTTTTCCGTTGTAGTTTTTGTCTAAAATTCTATGCTTGTCGTTTTCTCTTTTCTGACAAAATGATAAACGAATCCGAGCTCATCGCCAAAGCGCAGGTCCTTTTGGAAGCGCTTCCTTACATTCAGCGTTTTCACGATTCCATTTTCGTCGTCAAATACGGCGGGAGCTTTATGGATTCCGACGATCCCGAGGTACGGGAACGCGTCGCCGCAGACATCGTTTTTCTCAACAGCGTCGGCATCAAAGTCGTCGTCGTTCACGGCGGCGGCAAGGCGATTACGCGCGCGATGGCCAAGACCAATATCACGCCGCAATGGCGCAACGGCATTCGCGTCACGGATGCGGAAACGATTAAGATTGTCGAAGACACGCTTAACAACGAAATCAACACCGACATCTGCGAAATGATTTCGAAGCGCAAGGGGGCCGCGCTCGGCATGCCGGGCAATTTGGTTAATCTCTGCGAAAAGATGACAGCGAAGGACGAAAACGGCGAAATCGTCGATCTCGGCTTTGTCGGCGACATCAAGTCCGTCAAGACCAAGCTCATCAAGAAGGCGCTTGCGGAAGGCAAGATTCCGGTTATTTCCCCGATTGCGCTCGACGAAAACGATCAGCCTTATAACACAAATGCGGATGCGGCCGCCAGTGCCGTGGCCTCCGCGCTCAAGGCGCGCCGTTTGGTGTTCATGTCGGACGTCCCCGGCCTGCTCGCCGACCCGAAGGACCCGAGCTCGCTGATTTCGACCTTGCGCGTCCACGAGGTTCCGGGGCTGAAGGAATCCGGCGTTATCTCCGCCGGCATGATTCCGAAAGTCGATTCCGCCGTCCGTGCTCTGCAAAGCGGCGTGCGTCGCGTCCACTTCATCGACGGCCGGGCGCCGCACTCCCTGCTACTCGAAATCTTCACGGACAAGGGCGTTGGCACGGAAATCCTCCATCCGGACGTAAAAATTTAACCTGTTCAACCTTTAGCCGCCGTCGCCGATAAAAGCACGGCGGCTAAAAAATAAAAATCGCTTTCGCCCTGCGAAGGGAGTAGCGTCTCCGCCAATTTTTTTCGCAAATGGAGTGGTTCGTAGAGTTATTATACACGAATAAGGATGGTGTCGCGCACACCATGCTGATGTTTTGCATCGCAATCGCCATCGGGATTCCGCTGGGGCGCATCAAAATTTTCGGGATTTCGCTCGGCATTACGCTGGTGCTCTTCGTCGGAATCGTCCTCGGACAACTCGGATTCGCCGTCAACGACCACGTACTGCATTTTGTCAAAGAATTCGGCTTAATTCTCTTTGTTTACACCATCGGGCTTCAGGTCGGTCCCGGATTTTTAGCCTCGCTGAAAAAAGGCGGTATGCTCATGAACGGGCTAGCGGCGGCAATTGTGTTGCTGGGTGTCTTAACGACCGTCGCATTCCACTATCTCACGAAGATTCCGATGCCGACGCTGGTAGGCGTGCTCTCCGGCGCCATTACCAACACCCCCGGGCTCGGCTCCGCCCAGCAGGCGTTCTCGGAGATTGTAGCCAATAATCCCGAAGCCCGCGCGCAACTCATCGAGGAAGTCGGCGGCGTTCCCGAAGGCATGACCCCGGACGGCGTAATCGACTCGATTGCCGGCACGCTCGGCCAGGGCTACGCCTGCGCCTATCCGCTTGGCGTCGTAGGC
>JAZRTJ010000019.1:0-3040 GCA_045651925.1 Candidatus Spyradenecus sp.
GCCGGCCTCGTCGCGGGCGGCGCCCACCCGTCTCCGGTCGGACACGCGGACTTCGTGACGACGACGACGCACAAGACGCTCCGCGGTCCGCGCGGCGGCCTGATTCTTTGCAATGCGGAATGGGCGAAGGCAATCGACGCCGCTGTTTTCCCGGGCATGCAGGGCGGCCCGCTCGAGCACGTTATCGCAGGGAAGGCCGTTTGCTTCGGCGAAGCGCTCAAACCGGAATTCAAGGTTTACGCGCATCAAATCGTTTCCAACTGTAAGGTGTTGGCGGCCGACCTGATGGCGGCGGGCTTTAAGCTCGTTTCCGGCGGAACGGACAATCATCTCTGTCTGATTGACTTGCGCGGCAGCCATCCGGATGTCTCCGGCAAGGATGCGCAGCTCGCTCTCGATGCGGCGAACATCACGACGAATAAAAATACCGTTCCGGGCGAAACGCGTTCTCCGTTCCAGGCGAGCGGAATCCGTCTCGGTACGGCAGCCTGTACCTCGCGCGGCATGCGGGAGCCGGAAATGAAGCTCATCGCCAAGGCCATTGCGCTCGTCATCAATAACATCCACGACGAGGCGAAAATTGCCGAAGCGCGTGAAATCGCCCGCACGCTTTGCCAGAAGTTTCCGCTTCCCTACTAAAATTCACGGCGGGGAGGCGCTTGCATAAAAATTTGTTTGCCAAAGCGCCCCCGCAGTGCATTATTTCTGAAAATCATCATAACCCATTTAACCCCAATCAATCAGCAAAAGCTTATGAAAAAATCCCAAAATAACCGTAAAGGTTTTACGCTCATTGAACTTCTGACCGTTATTGCGATTATCGGTATTCTCGCCGCTCTCGCCGTTCCGACCATCGGTATCGGTATGGACAAGGTCCGTCAGCTCGTTGCGAGCAACAATCTCGGACAGATTGCCAAGGCTTACGTTTCCTACATGCAGGAAGGGACTAACGGTCGCCGTATCACAAACGACGGAGACGAACCGGAACGCGGAAAGGCCTCGTCGGTCGCCAGCGTCGCGGAAATTCTCGCCCGCCGCGCGGGCTTGGTTGACGCCGAAGTTTGGTATGTTGCCTCCGACGACAATGTGGACAGCGAAAGCATCCCGAAGACCGTTCTCGAAGAAGGTACGGACGGTGCAAACCAGCTCCGCGAAGTAAAGCCGATTTCCTGGGCAGTCGTCGTTAACACGAAGAAGAACCCGAAGGCCGGCAAGACCGCTTACCCGATTGCATGGCTCCGTGGCCTCCAAACGACCGGCGAATGGGACGAAAACGCTCCCTTCGGCGCAGGAACGGGCTTCATCGCTTTTGCTGACGGCTCCGTGCGCAAGTACGCTAACCTCCTGAGCGACGAAGACCAATTCCGCTCCGCAGACGGTAAGCGCAGCTCCGAAAATTATCAGGACGCTATCGGCGCCAACGGTGCAAACTCCGGTCTCGTTCCGACCGTTCTCGAAGACTCGATTTAATCGAAAGTCCTTCGACAAAAAACGTCCCCGCAATCACGGGGACGTTTTTTTGTGCCGCGCAACAGGCGATCATTGCAGAATTTACAGCGGATTCTTAATTTTTCTGAAAAAATAATTTGACAAAAAACGGAAAAACCAGTTCTATAAAGACTCTTCCATTTTTTGGTTAGGTAGCTCAGTCGGTAGAGCAAGGGACTGAAAATCCCTGTGTCGGCGGTTCGATCCCGCCCCTGACCACCATTTTTAACGCCGGTTAATTCCGGCGTTTTTTGTTTCAAAATTTCCGCGGGAATCATCCTTGTCGCTTACCTGCTCAACTGCTTTCATTTGATTTCCGCTTAAGCCGCATGAAAACCAAAATTCTCTTTCTGTGTACAGGCAACAGCTGCCGCAGCCAAATGGCGGAGGCCTGGTGCAATGCCGTTCGGAATGCGGACTTGGAAGCCTATTCCGCCGGCATTGAAAAACACGGGCTCAATCCCTATGGCGTGGAGGTCATGCGGGAGGCGGGCATTGATCTTTCACGGCATTATTCCAAGCATCCGGACGAGCTTTCGGGGATTCGTTTTGATTATGTTATTACGGTTTGCGGGCATGCCCACGAGCACTGTCCGATTTTTCCCGCCGGTTGTCGCATCCTCCACCTCCCCTTTGAAGATCCGCCGAAACTGGCGGCGCAGTGCGGTAATCTCGAAGCCAGGCTCAATTGCTATCGAACGGTGCGTGACGCAATTCGTGAAGCGCTTGAAATGTTGGAGCTTCCGTAACGGCAAAAACATTTCGGAGCGCTAAACAAAATCCGTTTCCGGTGCAGACGAAGGAAACTTAGTTGTTTCGGCATTTGAAATTGCTCCGCCGGGGGGCTAAACTGCAACTTTATTTCGTGGGACGTAAATCTATCATTCTGCTTTTGGCTTTGGCGCTTTCGACTTTGCTTGCGCTCGTGCTTTCCTGTATGGCGGGGGCGGCGGAGCTGGGCTTGGCGGATATTTGGAGCGCTCTGAAAGCCGGGGAGGATGCGGATTTGGCGCGCACGATTCTCTTTGAAATCCGTTTGCCCCGGGCGGTTGCGGCACTGATTTGCGGTTTGGCTCTGGGGACGGCAGGGGCGGCGCTTCAAGGGCTGTTCCGGAATCCGCTCGCGGACCCGGGTCTGATCGGGGTGTCTTCGGGCGGCGCGCTTGGAGCCCTGCTGGTCTTTGCGTTCGGGTCATCAATTTTTGCCTGCCTTCCCGTGGCGTTTCACGCGTTTGCGCTTCCGCTTGCGGCGATGGTCGGTGCGCTGGTGATTACGTTTTTGGTACTGGCGCTCGCGGGGACGCTGGGGCGCCGACGTATCGGCGGGATGTTGCTCATCGGGATTGCGGTCAATGCGGCGGTCGCGGCGCTGACCGGACTGATTCTTCATTTCGCCGCCGATAATCAGATTCGCCTTTATACGTTTTGGATGCTCGGGGGGCTGGACCGTTCGGAATGGATTTTGCTTTTGCCGGCAGCTTGCGTGGTCGGACCGGGATTTCTGCTTTTGCCGCGTTGTTCCCGCGAGCTCGACGAAGTCGGATCGTAGCCA
>JAZRTJ010000020.1:0-5457 GCA_045651925.1 Candidatus Spyradenecus sp.
CCTGCTCGCCGACACGGAGCAGGTGGCGGAAGTCGCGAAAAATTTCGGTGCGGAGGTGATTATGACCTCGCCGGAATGCCGTTCGGGCACGGAGCGCTTGGCTTCGGTGTTGCAGCAGCTGCCGGGCGAATTTTTCCTCAATGTTCAGGGGGACGAACCTTTCATCGATGTCGATTTGCTCGACTCGCTTGTTGAACGCTGGGCGGAAACGCGTTGCGAATTGGTGACGGCGGTGGCCAAGATCACGGATCCCGCGAAGCTGCTCAATCCGAATGTCGTGAAGGTGGTTCGCGGAAGCGACGGCCGAGCGATTTATTTCTCGCGTTCGGCGGTGCCGCATCTGCGCGGCGTCCCCGCGGAACAGTGGCTTGACAGCGGCAATGTCTGGTGGTCGCACATCGGCGTTTACGGCTATGCACGCGCGACGCTCGAAGCGCATCCGACGATGGCGGTGACGACGCTCGAAACCGTGGAATCGCTCGAACAGCTCCGCTTCATCGACCGCGGCATGAGCTTCCAGACCGTCGAAACGAATTACCACCCGGTTTCCATCGATACGGCGGAAGACCTCGAAAACGCCCGCAAGCTTTTCGCTGCGTAGTCCGTTTTCCTGCCTTTGTTTGCGAGGCGCCTGCGTTCCGTTTCCCGGAGAATGCGGTGCCTCGCATTTTTGTTTTCACGGCTGTCGCTTTGGGCGTTTTTGGCATGAAATAAGCAAAATAAACGCCAAATTGTACTTTTTAGGCGATGCCCGGCGGCTTTACGCTTGCCGCGCGTCTCAATAAAGAGGATTCTTAACCTTTCATTTTCATTCAAGCATCATGGGCATTTCTTCCATTTTCAAAATTTTTGCGGGACGCAATCACCGAAAGTTCGTAAAAAAATGTAAGCCGATTATCGCCAAGATTAATAAGCTCGAAGCCGAATACACGCGGCTGAGCGACGAGGCTTTAAAGGCGAAGACGCAAGAATTCATGGAACGCGTCCGCAAGGGGGAATCGCTCGATAAGATTTTGCCGGAAGCCTTTGCCGTCGTTAAGAACGCGGCGCGCCGTCTCTGCGGCAGCAAGGTGACCGTGTGTGACCACGAGCTGACCTGGGACATGGTGCATTTCGATGTCCAGCTCATCGGCGGGATTGCGCTCCACCAGAACAAGATCGCGGAAATGGCGACCGGCGAAGGGAAGACCCTCGTGGCGACGCTCCCGCTTTACCTGAACGCACTCACGGGACGCAACTGCCAACTCGTTACGGTCAACGACTACCTCGCACGCCGCGACTCCGAATGGATGGGCCACCTTTACAAGTATCTCGGCCTGACGGTCGGATGTATCCAAAATTCCATGCCGCCGTCGGATCGTCGCGAAGCCTACGCCTGCAACATTACGTACGGGACGGCTTCCGAATTCGGCTTCGACTATCTCCGCGACAACGGTATGGCCGGTTCCCGCCGCGAGCAGGTTCAAAGCGACTATTACTACTGTATCGTTGACGAAATCGACTCAATTCTCATCGACGAAGCGCGTACGCCGCTCATCATTTCCGGTCCGGTCCACGACGACCACGAGCCGCCGTTCGAAGCCTTCAAGCCCGGTGTTGCGGCGCTCGTCGAAAAGCAGACGCGCCTCTGCAATACGCTCGTCGCGAAGGCGCGCGGCCTGCTCGAAAAGGCTAAGCCCGGTTCGGAAGAGGAACGCGACGCCCTCGTGCTGTTGCTCCAAGTGAAATTGGGCGCTCCGCGCAACAAGGAATTCCTCCGCATGATGGAAAACGGGCATTGGCGCAAGGCCCTCGATGCGTTTGACGCGGAAATGATGAATGCCTTCAACCGCCAGCGCCGTTTCGAAATCAAGGAAGAGCTTTACTACGCCATCGACGAAAAGCGCCGCGAGTCCGACCTGACGCAGCTCGGCCGTGACACCCTGCGTCCGGACAATCCCGATGCCTTCGTGTTGCCGGATTTGCCGACGAAATTCATCGAAATCGACGGCCGCGAAGACCTCAACGCCGACCAGCGCGCCGAAATGAAGTCGGCGGCGGAAAACGAATTCATCGCCACCAGCGAAACGATCCACTGTATTTCTCAATTGCTCCGCGCCTACGCGCTCTTTGAAAAGGACGTTCAATACGTCATCAAGGACGACAAGGTGATGATCGTCGACGAAAACACCGGCCGCATCATGCCGGGCCGCCGCTGGAGCGACGGTCTGCACCAGGCGATCGAAGCGAAGGAAGGCGTCGAAATCGAAAAGGAATCGAAGACCTACGCGACGATTACGATCCAGAATTATTTCCGCATGTACGAAAAGCTTGCGGGGATGACGGGGACGGCGGAAACCGAAGCCGGCGAATTTTACGATATTTACCGACTCGGCGTCGTTGCGATTCCGACGAACAAGCCCTGTATTCGTATCGACGAAGACGATATGATTTTCAAAACCGCGCGCGAAAAATACGCGGAAGCGGTGAAGGAAATTTCGGCGGCATTTGCCAAGGGACAGCCGGTGCTCGTCGGTACGGCAAGCGTCGAAGCTTCCGAATATCTTTCTAATCTCCTGAAGCGTGCCGGCGTGCCGCACAATGTTTTGAACGCGAAAGAGCACGAACGCGAAGCGGAGATTGTTGCCAATGCCGGACAGCGCGGCGCGGTGACGATTGCGACGAACATGGCCGGTCGCGGTACGGACATCAAGCTCGGCGAAGGCGTGCGTGAACTCGGCGGTCTTTACGTGCTCGGCACCGAACGCCACGAATCCCGCCGCGTTGACCGTCAGCTGCGCGGACGTTGCTCCCGCCAGGGCGACCCGGGCCGTTCGAAGTTCCTCGTTTCGCTCGAAGACAATCTGATGCGCCTCTTCACGAATGCGGGCATGATTTCCCGCGTGCTCCAGCGCTCCTTCGTCGAAGGCGAGCCGCTGCAGCACCCGCTCCTGAACCGCTCGGTGGAAACGGCTCAGCGCCGCGTTGAATCCGTCCACTTCATGTACCGTAAAAACACCCTGCAATACGACGACGTCTTCAACCGCCAGCGTGAAATCATTTACGGCATCCGCAATCAGGCGCTGAAGTCCGAAACGCCGCGTGACTTGCTTTTTGCGCTTTGCGAAGAAGAAATCAACGAACGCGTTGATGCGGCGCTCCCGCAGGACGATAAGGAGGAAGTCAACCGCGTCGCCGTCGAAGACTTCGTGCGTTGGCTGAATTCGACTTTCCCGCTGGTGCGCTTTACGGAAGAAGAAATTCTCGGCGCCGGTGATGAAGGTGCTGCGAACCTCGTTGCGAAACGTGTCCGCGCCGCTTACGAAAGCCGCGATGCCATTGAAGACGCCGAAGCACTCAAAGGTATGGAACGCCACATCATTCTTCGCGCGATTGACACGCATTGGCAGGATCACTTGGCCGAAATGGCCGATCTGCGCCAAAGCATCGGTCTGCGTAGCTACGGCCAGCGCAATCCGCTCGTCGAATACAAGAATGAAGCGTTCCAATGCTTCAAGACCATGCTCGGACGTTGCCGCTCTGCGGTTTGCTCCGGCATTTTCCGTTCGGCGACGAGTCGCAATGCCTTTATCGAGCTTCTGCGCTCGCACGGTTTGGTGCAGGAAAGCCCGGCCGAAGCCGCCGAAGAAAGTGCGCCCGCCGTCGATGCCGACGCGCTACGCATTGCGATGAAACAGGCTCAAGCAGCGATCGCCGCAGAAGAAAACCCGGACGTGATTCCCGAAGACATCGGTCGCAATGATGTGGTTATCTTGCGTCGCGGCGACGAAGAAATCTCCGTGAAATGGAAAAAGGCCAAGGACTTGCTCGAGTCCGGTGAGGGTTGGACCTTCTTCGGAAGAGCTAAGATCGGCTAAGCCTCTAAAAAAACGCTGTCATATGACAGCGTTTTTTTTGCTTTAGTCCTCAGTGTTTAAACACCCAAGCGGCAAGGCTTATCAGGCTGCCTTGGGCGAAGGCGAGGTCTTCTTTTTGTGGAGAACGAAGCAGGCAATGGCGAGGGCGAGGGCAAATTGCGGGATGAGCCAGTAGAGAACGGCCGTGTAGCTGCCGCTGTACTCGTGGATGGCGGAGCTCATCTGATTGCCCGTCAGCCCGGCAACGGCCCAGGCCGTAAGACTGAGCCCGTGGATTTTACTGATGTTGCGCATGCCGAACTGATCGACGAGGAGGGTCGGCAGATTGGAGAAGCCGGCTCCGTAGGTGGCGGAAATCAGGCAGAGCATGGCGATGAGGACGTAGGCATTGCAGCCGCAGAGCAAGGTGAGGACGATGGAGGCGACGGAGAGCGCAAAAATGACGATGTAGATATTGGCGCGGTAGCGAAATTTGTCGGAAATCGCGGAAAATGCCAGGCGCCCGGCACCGTTAAAAATGCCCATGACGGCGACGGCGGTGCCGCCGAGTGCGACGCCGGTCATCGGGTCGGCAAGAGAGCCTGCGACGGCATCGACCATGGGTTTCGCAACGGAAATCAGCGCGAGTCCGCAGTGGATGTTGAGGAAGAACATCAGCCAAATCATCAGGAAGACGCCGTTGTGCAGGATACGCGTGTACTTGAAGGGGACTTCGTTTTCGTGGGCGACGGAGACACTATCGTCGTACGGCTTTTTGATAAGAAGGGTGCCCGTAATCATCGGGACGACGTAGATGCCTGCGAGAATGGCGAGAGTGGCGCTAATGGAATCGGTGGCGGCGAGAATCGGCGTAGAAATCCACTTCGCGAGGGTGGAAGCGAATCCGAAGCCCATAATGGCAATTCCGGTGGCGAGGCCTTTCCGGTCGAAAAACCACATCATCAGGGTTTTTACGGGGGAGATGTAGCCGATGCCGAGTCCGATGCCCATCAGGCAGCCGTAGCCGAGATAGATGCCGATGAGGCTCTTAAAGTAGAGGGCGCCGGCTGTTATCAGAAGCCCGCCGACGAAACAGAGGCAACTGATCAGACTGGAGCGCCGTACGTTTTTCTCGACGAGCGGGCCGGCGAAGGCAGCGGAGGTACCCAGGAAGAAAATGGCCAAGCTGAAGGCGACCTGGACGAGACTTTCCGAGCACTCGAGTCGGGCGGCAATCGGTTTGACGAAGAGCGACCACGCGTAAACGGAGCCGATGCAAAGGTGTATTCCCAAGGCGGGAACGACACCGCGAATCCACTTATTATTCAGATTAATCATTGTTGGAGGAGACCGTAAAATGGCAGAGGCTTAAAAACGTAAAAACCGCTTCCGACGAGCGGAAGCGGTTTCTCGGTTTAGGTGCGGATGATTTCGCAGTGCCCGCCGGCACAGGCGGCTTCGCCCTGAAGGTTGGTATTGTCGGTGTCTTCCCGCATTTGCGTGTAGTCCACCGGGTGGTAGGCGAGAGCTTCCCAGCGCATCAGGTCCGCTTCGTCGGCAACGGCCTCGTTCGGCGCCTGCGGATAGACCTTGTCGCCCAGATATTGGATGAGCGAAACGC
>JAZRTJ010000021.1:0-20027 GCA_045651925.1 Candidatus Spyradenecus sp.
CACCCGCGGTTATCCTATGTTGTGCACCTCCGGCGCACTGCCTCGAAGAGGCAATAGCAAGTAGAGAATCCCGAATTCCGAATGCTTACCGCGAAAGTGATAACGGATAGGCGATTTTAGTGAATAATGAATAAGGAATAGAGAATAACGCTTTCTTCAAAATTTTTGCTCGAGAGCAAAAATCACTGCATAGAGTTATTCATTATTAATTATTCACTATTCGCTGAGCGAAGTGTTACCTATGTCTGGTTTCGCCGGAGCTTCTTTAATCTTTAACCTTTAATCTCTCCCGCAAGCAGCCTATCCCTGCCGACAAAAAAGCCGTCCCCGGAAAAAACGGGAACGGCTTTTTTGTTCGTTGCGGACAGTTTAACGGCCCGGAATCTGATAATTTTCCGAGAGGTTGTAGCGCCCGGTTCCGCTAATGCCCCATTCGGGGATGTCGTCGGACCCCTGAAGCGAGAACATCGGGAAGCTGTTGTCATTGTCACGGCCCTTCTTCTGGATACCGAGGCAAGCACCGGCAAGACCGCCGGCGGCTTCGCCGAACGCAACCTGAATGCGATAGTTGCGATTGGCCTTAAGCTTCAACCAATGCCCCTTGTAAAGAGACGAGCGTTGACCGGGGGATGCGAGATTTTTTCCGTCCTGACCACCTTTACCGCAGTGATTCTTCGGTTCCCAGTCCTTCTGATACTTGACGGCGGGGCCGTGACCTTCGCCCGGCCAGTACGCATAAAGCACCGTCTTACGGTCAACACCGACGATCAGCGCGTCGTCGCCCATACCGACAAAGCGGTATTCTCCGTCTTCGGGGACACGGAAGCTACCTTCGTAATAGCAAAGCCATCCCGGAGCCTTGAAAGGGGCCTTGCCGGTTTTTTCATCGGCAAACGCGTCCGTTGCAAGTTCAGCCCTCAACGCATTCCCGGTTTCGTTGACGATAAAAATACGGGTGTTGTAAAGCGTTGTCGGAGCCTGGAAGTAAAGGTCCTGGAGCTTGCGCAGTTGCCATCCGCCCGTATCCAAAACACTCATCGCCTTGTGGAGCTGTTCATTACGACGCCCTTTGTCACCGCCTTCAACCGTAGCCAAAACCGTTCCCTGCTTCCCGCGCTTGAGGTCGAAGAGATAGCCCTTCATGACGCGATTCCCGCCGCTACGGGTGCCGAACGGGGAAACGAAATTCTTTCCGTTTCCGACGCCCATGCCCTTCCCGGTCCCGACACCGCCTCCGGAGCCGCCGCCGAATCCGGAGGAGTCTCCGCCGGCGCTCATGCCCGAAGAGAAGGACGAGCTCATTGCCACCGCCGGCATTTCCGGAAGAGCAATCGTCGAATTGGCAGACTTTGAAGTGATGCGCGCCTTGGACTGCATCATGTTGTGACGCGGTTTCATGCGGTGTTCCTGCATGCGCGCATTGTTACCGTTATTGCCGCCGCCGGCACCGGTAATGAACGCATCAGGTTCATCAATCGGATCCTTCACGATGTGGCGCACGACAAGGAAAATCGCAATAACCAGCAAAATCCCGTGGAAAACGAGAGAGAAAATAAAACCGGGGCCGCCGAAATCGCGCCACGAAAACTTTTTGTTGCGACGCTTCAGCGGGTCCGTACTCCGGCTATCATCTTCCGGCTCAACATGCGGGGTCTCCACAACGGGAGTTTCTTCCGCAACGGGCGTCTGTTCGAGTTCTTGTTCTTCTTGCATCGTAGTTACCGAGATTAGGGGTGGATATTATTAGCTTGGGTAGATTTTCGAAAAAAACGGAATCGATTTCAACCCCTTTTTTAGATGCGAAAAGCGCACCCCGCCTCTGCGACAGGATGCGCTCTCGTTCGGACTTTCCCCGAAAGCTTAGATTTTTACGGGCACGTCGAGTCCGAAGGCCGTGTGGATAACGCGGACGGCTTCGTCTGCACGTTCCGGCGCCACGGCGACGGAAATCTTGATTTCGGAGGTCGTGATGAGCTCGCTGTTGATGTCCGCATCCGAAAGTGCGCGGAAGAGCGTCCCCGCAACCCCCGGGTGGGAAGTCATCCCGACACCGACGATGGAGACCTTGGCGATTTCGCCGGAAGAACGGAAGGTTCCCGAGCCGAGGCGCTTGAGCACGTCGCCGATAACTTTTTCCGCGCGAGCGACCTGATCGGTGACGACGGAGAAGGTCAGGTTGGCAACGCCCTTTGCGAGGTTCTTAACGATCATATCGACGCTGACGGAGGCTTCTCCGAGCGCATCGAAGATGGCGGAGATCGCCTGCGGCGTATCGGGCAAATCGCCGACGGTAACGCGCGTTTGCGTGCGGTCGAGCGCGACGCCGGAAACGACGGCGTCTTCCATGGTTTTTTCAAATGATTTCACAATAGTTCCGGGTTGATTGTTAAAGGAGGAGCGCACTTCGAAGGTGACGCCGTATTTTTGAGCAAATTCGACGGAGCGGGACTGCATGACCTTGGAGCCGCTCGATGCGAGTTCGAGCATTTCTTCGTAGCAGATACGTTCCAGCTTGCGCGCGGGAAGAACGATACGCGGGTCGGCCGTGTAAACGCCGTCCACGTCCGTATAAATTTGGCAGATGTCGGCCTTGATGGCGGCGGCGAGCGCGATGGCGGTCAGGTCACTTCCGCCGCGTCCGAGCGTCGTAATTTCATTTTCCGAGGAAAGACCTTGGAAGCCCGCGACGATGACGACTTTGCCTTCGTCGAGGCGATCGAGGATGTCGCCGCCGGTGAGCTTGGCGATCTGTGCGCGGGAGTGCGACGTGTCGGTGATGATACCGGCCTGCGCGCCCGTGCGGGAAACGGCGGGAACGCCGATTGCGTGGAGCGCCATCGCCGTCAGCGCAATGGTTTCCTGCTCGCCGGTCGCCAGCATCATATCCATTTCGCGTTCGCTCGGATTCGGGGAAATCGACTTGGCGCGCGCAATCAGTTCGTTCGTCACGCCGCTACGGGCGGAAACGACAACGACGACTTTGTCGCCGCGATCCCAAAAGCTTTTAATCTTTGCCGCAACATTCTTGATGCGGTCTACATTGCCGACGGAAGTTCCGCCGTATTTTTGAACGATGAGTGCCATCTTATGAAAATTAAGTGCGAATATAAGACTTTCCGCCGCCTAAATCAAATAAAAGACTGCAACGTTTAATGTTTTTGAAAGAAGCACCGGTTTTCCGATTCAGACGCTATCGGGCGAAGAAAAAGCGCGGGCGGTCCGAAAGGTCGTTGAGCGACTCCGTTTCCGCGAATCCGCAGGCGAGCGCGATTTCGCGCAAGGCTGCGTGCTGTGCAATGCCGGTTTCGAAAGCGACGAAGCCGTCGGGCGCGAGATGCTCGCGGGCCCCGCGCAGGATTTTTTCGAGATCGGCCAAGCCGGCGTTGTCGGCAACAAGCGCGGACAGGGGTTCATGGTCGCGCACTTCCGTCTGCGCGCATTTCCATTCGGCCTGCGTAAGATAAGGCGGATTGGAAATGATAACGTCGAATGTCCCCGTGACATTTTCAAACCAATCGCTCCGGACAAACTCCGTTTCGGCGGGAGCGCCGACAAGAGCGGCATTTTCGCGGGCGAGCGCAAGCGCGTCTTCGGATTTGTCCACGGCCGTGACTTGCGTGTGCGGGCGCTCGGTAGCAACGGCAAGTGCAATGGCCCCCGTCCCCGTCCCGAGGTCGAGCACGCGCGCCGGGGTTCCCGCCGGACGGATCGCCGCAAGCTTTTCGAGGACAAAACCGACGAGCTCTTCGGTCTCCGGACGCGGGATAAGCGCCCGCGGATCGCATTTGAGCGTGAGATTGCGAAAATCGGTATCGCCGACGATATATTGAACGGGTTCTCGGCGCGAGCGGCGGAGAATGCGCTCCCGCAGCGTATCGACCTGATCCTGCGTAAGCGGACGCTCGAACTGCAAATACAAGTCGAGGCGACGGCAACGAAGTGTCCCGGCAAAAATGAGCTCGCTTTGCAGGCGGGCGTTATCAATGCCTTTTTTCGCTAAAAACTCCGTGCTTTTTTTCAGCAGTTCGAGAAGGGAATTCATAGGCGGTGATTTTTACGAAAGCCCCGGCGTTTCACGAGCGCAAAAAATGCCCCGCAGCAAAGCAATGTTTGATTCTCGCATTCCGCCGGCAAACGGAGTAGAACGCAAACCCGCAATGAAAATTCCCGAGGCATTGGCTCCGTTCCGCTCCCGCAATTACAGACTGTTTTATTCCGGGCACGCGTTTTCGTTGACGGGAAGCTGGATGACACAAACCGCAATCGGCTGGCTCGTTTACGCGCTGACGCAATCGACCACGATGTCCGGCATCGCGATGTTCCTCGGGCAAGTCTCGCATTTATTTATCACCCCGCTCGCCGGCGTGATGATCGACCGCTTTAACCGTCGAACCATCCTGCTCGCCGTCCAATTCGGAGCACTCGCCGTAGCCCTCGGTCTGACGGCATTTCAGATTCTCGACGGAAAGCACGTCCTCTTACTCTTCGTACTTTGTTTTTTCCGGGGCTTGGTCGGTGCCGTCGAAATTCCGACGCGCCAGTCCCTCATCGCCAAGTTTATCGACGAGCGGGCGCATCTGCCGCAAGCCATCGGACTTAATTCCACCCTATTTAATTTCACGCGTATTTTCGCACCGGCGCTCGCGGGCGAAATTTATGCACTTGCCGGTGCCGCAGCTTGCTTTGCCGTAGATGCCGTTCTAATGGTGCCGACAATTTTCCTACTCGCCGCGATGCGCTTCGATGCTCGCCCCGTACCGGCAAGCCGCGACTGCGGCGCCATATGCTCCCTGCTCGAAGGCGTGCGCTACATGTTCTCCGTGCCCGTCCTGCGCGCCGTCATCTGCAGCATCGCACTTTTGAGCACCTTCGGTTTCAGCTACACGGTTTTGTTGCCGATGTTTGCCGACAAAATTTATGCGGGGACGCCGGAGCTCTACGGGCGCATGCTGACGGTGACCGGCGCAGGCGCAATCGTCGCCGCATTGCTGATCGCCTTTTTGAAACGCGCACGCCTGTTGCCCGTTTTCCTGATTGTCGGCAATCTGATTGTCGGCAGCTCGCTCGCCGTCATTGCCTGCGTGCCGCCCCTGGTTCTGTTTTTCGTAATGCTGTTCACCGCCGGATTCGGTAGCGTGCTCGTCGGCGCCTCGTCCAATACCCTGGTTCAACTCAACATCGACGAGCGCTTCCGCGGCCGCGTCATCAGTCTCTACACGATGGCGTTTACCGGCACTTTCCCGTTCGGAACGCTCCTGCTCGGTTATTTCAACGAAATCGTCGGCTTGAAGCCCTGCCTCGGCGTGAGTGCTGCGGTCTGCCTGAGCCTCGCAAGCTTCTTTTTCCTCAGACGAAAAATCTTCCGCTCGGAATAAATCTCCAAAACGAACTCTCGGCGGGTTTTGGTCTTTAAGCGCAAAGCTTTTATCTATAGGCTTCTTTGCTTTAACCGCTTTCCCATGAAATTTTCAGTACTCATTTCCCTCCTCTTGTTCGGAATCGCCGTCCCCGCCGCCTTGGGCGCTAACCGCTTCAACCGTCTCGGAGAAGTTGACCCGAACTACGACGCCGAGCAGGCCATCCGGCGTAGCGGAGACGAGCGCCGAGCCAAGGCCCAGAAAGCCTTTGACGACGGCCCGCGGGAAAGCACCCTGCGCCTGACCATTGCTCCGGCCCTGCTTTTCGGCATGCACAGCGATCTTGCCGATGGCGACGGACGCGGGCTCAACGCCGCCGTCCTCGTCCAAGCCAACTCGGACACGCCGGACTTCAAATTTCTCATCGGCGGCGAAATTCTTGCATTTTCGGCGGACGCAAGCCGCAGCGGCGAGCGTACCGAGCTCACCTCCGCAAATCTGATGCTGTCCGTAGGATTCGCCTACGACTTTACGCCCAACTTCGCCTTGGGCGCACTTTGGGGCTACAGCCTGATCGGCGCCTCTCAAATCGAAAAAGATTTCGCCGACGGCAGCTCGGACACAAGCGGAACGATGAACACGGTGCTTTCGTTCAAGCCTTACGCCGAATTCATGCTGAACAAAAATTTCAGCATCTATGCGGCCTACCGTTTCCTCTACGTCGGCAATTCCCTCCTCTCGACCGCCGTCAACTGGGGCGAGATCGAAACAGCCGCACATGCCGTCGAATTCGGTTGCTGTTACCGCTTCTGAGCACCCGGGAAAAATCTTTTCGTCAAAAATTTAGATTGCCGCAAAAAGTTTTTTCTTTTTGTATCGGGGCCAATAAGTTCGCGATTTCCGTGTTTCGGAAGCGTCCCTGTCAACATACCCCTTAATCACCATGCCCCGAAAATTCCGTATCAGCCCTGTGACAAGTGCCGCATTGCTCGCAATTCTGACCGCCCTCGGCTCCGTTTCCGCGATGCCGGAATCTTTCGCTCAGGAAAAACAACTCACGACATCCCAACGCTACAACGAAGGCTTTAACAAAATCCAAGAACAGGACTACGAAAACGGGCTGAAGATTCTTGAAAAGCTCAAAGCCGAACGCGGAGACCGCCTTAGCGCAACCCAAAACGCCTGCATCGACTTCCTGCGGGCAGCGGCCTATTACAATTTGAAAAAGTGGGATGAAGCCGCAACTATCCTGCGCGACTTCCCGATTCTTTATCCGAAGGGAATCGGAGAGAACAACAACCGCCTCGCGACTTCACAAACCTTGCTTGCCCATATTTACGTACAACAAGGCAAGTGGGAAGAAGCGCGCGAACAGCTTTTGAAGGTCAGCAAAATACCCTCGATTTCGCAGGCGGACCTGATAAGTATGGAAATCGTCCACAGCGACCTCATCCGAAAGGAAGCCGAAGCCACGAAGGATCCGGAAATGATTAAGAACGCTTTGTCCACGTCCGAACAACGGCTCAAGACAGCCATCGCCAAGGCCGACAACATACCGGAAGCCGCCAAAGCCCAATTGCGACTCGCCGGAATTTATTTCAAACAAAACAAGAGTGCAGAGGCCGCAACACAGATAATAACGCTCGCCCTCGGTGTCACCTCCGGATTCGGGGGCACTGTCGCAGGTGCAGTTGCGAAAGGCAAAGGTATGGGCATCGGGAACAGAAAAAGTTCCCCATTCGGATCCCTTATCGGCGGAAATCGCGTGATGAAGGGCTACCTCTTCGACCTCAAGCAAGACAAACAGGGGACCGCTTTGGCAACGACTGAAGGCGGAGACAACGACCTCCGAAAGGAACAGCTCCGCAAGGCGCTGGGTATTTTGGATACGGGCGGATGGCAGCTGTACAAGCTCCAGAACCTCTACTTCCAAGCTCCAACCACGCTTTACAGTCCCCGTGTCTTCATCGTGAACGAAAAAGGGCAAGCTCTGAACGCAAATCTCACAACAGTCGCGTTTGCCGACGAAAAAACCGGCAAGGCGCCCTTCAAGGCTCCGGGTTGGCTCTGCTATTACGAAGGTAGCTTTCGCGTCCCCGAAGACGGCGAATACCGCTTTGTCGGCATGGCGGACGATGCGATGCTCGTCGGCGTTGACCGCCAGACGGTGCTCTACGCTTACCGCCCGGGCGAAGGTTTCGGCCCCGCTGTCAAGTACCGGGAAGGTTGGGAGCCGAAGAATCACTGCGGGAAAGGCGGCACCGACGGAAAGAATCTTTCCGCGCCCGGCTTACGTTCTTCGCTCTACAAGGGGCATTGGCTGAAGCTCAAGGCAAACCGCTACTACCGCATCCAGATTGCCTTCGGAGATGCCTCCGGCATGACAGCCGGTGCCTGCCTCGGCATTCAGAGGAAAGGATGCCACGACGACGACAATTTCCCGATGTTCTCGCTACAGGGTTCCGACGGTATCCCCGAATGGGGCATCAGCGGAACCGGTCGTTACAACCTTTCGGAAAACTACCGTATCCCGGCTCGCTAAGCCGGACACGACTCCGCGAACAACCACCTTTTCCGTCCCAAAAGTTCGGACGGACAAACGTCTGGCCCCAAGATGTGCCGATGCCCTCCAAAAAGCTTTCCCGCCAAAGTTTTAAATTGTCGCAGGCGTTTTTTTTCTTTTTAATCATCAATAACAAATTCACGGCGTCCGAGTTTCGGAAGCTTCCCCGCTAATACACCCCTTAATCTTTATGCACAAAAAATCCCGCACGTTCTCTATGGCGAGTGCCGCATTGCTTGCGATTCTGATTGCTCTCGGCTCCGTCGCCACCATGCCGGAATCTTTCGCCCAGGAAAAGCAGCTCACGATGCAGCAACGCTACGAAGACGGCTTTAAGAAAATCCAAGAACAGGACTACGAAGGCGGACTGAAGGTCCTTGAAAAACTCAAGGTCGAACGCGGAGACCGTCTTAGCGAAACCCAAAAAGCCTCCATCGACTTCCTGCGTGCTACGGCCTATTACAATTTGAAAAAGTGGGACGAAGCCGCAACCATTCTGCGCGACTTCCCGATTCTTTATCGGAAAGGAACCGGAGAAAAAGACGACCGCCTCGCGACCTCGCAGATTTCGCTCGCCGACATCTACATGCAACAGGAAAAGTGGAAGGAAGCGCGTGAACAGCTTTTGAAGGTCAGCAAGATGGCCTCGCTCTCGCAGGCAGACCAGATGCGCATGGAAATCGTCCGCACGGACGTCATCCAAAAGGAAGCCGAAGCCACCAAGGATCCGGAAATGGTTAAGAAGGCTTTAGCTACATCGGAGCAGCTCCTCAAGACGCTCGTCGCCGGTGTCGGCAACACGCCGGAAGCCATCGAAGCCAAGTTGCGTCTCGTTCAGGTTTACCTCAAACAGAACAAACGCGCAGAAGCCGAAGCCCTGAAAGCGGAAATTGACAGCTCCGGTTCCAAAGACCCCGCGAGCATCATCCGCTCGAATATGCAGGGACTCAGCCTCGGCGACAGCTATTTCCAACAGGCTCTCAATCTGGAAAATGCGGAAGAAGAACAAAGCCGCGAGTTGTTCCGCGACGCCCTCTCCCGCTACCAGCGCGTGCTCCGCAAGAGCGCTCTGCTCGAATACTTCTCGCCCGCAATCGATGCCGCCCGCAAAAAACTGGAAAACGTAAAGGCCAAAATCGCCGAAACGACGGAAACGCCTAACGACGCTCAAGCCGCGGAAATCGAAAAACTGCAGGAAGACCTCGACGAACTCGAAGAATTCAAAAGCAACTTCGACGAAAACAAAGACTACGACGCCCAGATCTCATTCCGTATCGGCGCCTGTCTCTATTCCTTGGGTCGCCCGTGGGAAGCCTATGTCGCCTTCGGTGATGTCGTCAACAACCACAAGGAATTCGAACAAATCACCTCGTCCACCTACTACTACATCCGCTGTCTCCGCGATCTCAAGCGTGAAGCCGATGCTCAAAAAGCCTGTAAGGCCTTCATCGAAAAGCACCCGCAAGCGGAAGAAATCGGGGAGGTCGCCCTCATGCTCGGTCAGATTTCCTTCGACCAAGGCGACTACGTGGCCGCCATCGAAAACTTTGAATGGGCAAAGAAAAATGTTCCGAATCTCGAACTCGCCACGAAATGCGAGTTGGATTGGTACACGATTAATGCGTGGTTCGCCCGTTGCCCCTGGGGGCTCGGCGTAAAGGCCGAAGATGTTGCAGGCATGGGCAAGCCGGGTTATGTCCCGAAGCTCACGCAGGCGACTCAGGACACCATCAAGCTCATCGATACCTTCATCCAAAATTACGGCGGAAAGTCGATCTTCAACTACCTCGTTGAAGAAATGCAGTACCGCAAGGGGCTCCTCTACTTCTACAGCGGCTTCTACAAAGAAACCGTTGAAGCGATGGATAACTACATCAAGGACCACCCGAAGGGCCGCTTCACGCCCGACGCACGTTACCGCCGCGCCATCACGAAGTTCGGTGCCCGTTACAAAGACAAAAGCAAGGATATAGAAAACCTCGAAGAAGTCTTTGTCGATTGCCGCAACTGGCTCAAGGACTACTTCGAAAACAGCGACGCTGACGTCCTCAACGAACAGCGCGTCGCGCCGCTTCGCGAGCAACTGCCCTTCTCGGCAGAAGACATCGACGAAGTCCGCTATAACCTTGTTTATCAACGTCCGGAAATCTATACGCTCCTGGGCGACGCCTATAAGCGCATCGCCGAAAGCATTCGCCCCGGCAAAGGCCAACGCAAGCTCAACGAAGCGGATGCCGCCCGCAAGGAAAATGCGAGCAACAACATGATTCGCGCCTACATCATCGCCGCGAAGACCTCCGGATACAACGAAACGACCTTGGACTTCGCTCTCGGCGAAATCGACAAACACCTTCCGCAACGCGGAGAATGGGAACGCCTGCTCGACGTCTACAACACGCTTTACGACCGCAATCCGGATGCGCCCCAGGCCCTCATGTACTTGAACAAGAAGATTCAGTACACGGAACGTGCGGCGCGCGCCAAGGGCGAAGCCGAACACTTGGAAGCCAAGCAGAATTCCAAGAAGATTCTCGCCGGTGCAATCCTGAAAAACTTCAACGATCCCACGCAGGACAACGTCGAAGAGCTGATCAATCAGCTCGCGCAGACACTCGCCTACGAAACCAAACGCAAGAAAAAGACGGTGTTCGTCACCGACGAATCCGGCGTTCCGGTCAAGACGAGTGTTCCGAACGATTATACGCCGGCTAAGGCCGCGGACGAAATGCTCGCCCTGCTCGAACTCGACAGCACCCATCCGGACAAGAAACCGAGTCTGATCGGTCTCGCCCGCGGTCTGTACGCTCGCGCTACGATTTACGAGTATCTCCGCAATTTCGACGAATGCGACCGCTACCTGCAAAATATCGCCGTAAGCTACAAGCCGGACGAACTCAGCCCGACCATCTTGGGTAAAGTCGGGGAATTCCTCGAAAACAAGGGTAAAGACGCGGAAGCCGAACCATTCTACCGCTACCTGATGGACAACTACCGAAGCTCCAATTACGCCGACTACGGTTTTGCGGGTTGCGGGAACATCTTCCTCAAGCAAAAGAACTACCGCAAGGCCTACGAAGTCTTCAATGACGCAATCGACAACCAGGTCGCCTACATGAAGGAATTCGACCTGCGCCTCGGCCGCGTCAAAGCGCTCATGAACCTCTCCAAGACCGACCTCGCTCAGTTGGAAATCTCGGATCCGCTCGGCAAAGCCTATTCGGACCTCAACCTCATTGCAGGCGTCAAGGAATGGAAACCGCTCGGCGGCAATGCGGCAGCGCTCTATTACAAGGGGCAAATCGAAGAACGCCGCAGCAAGTTCAACGATGCCGTTACCAACTACCGCCTTTGCTACCTGACGCAGAAGCGCCACGTTAACTACGCCGCGCCCGCAATGCTCCGCGCCGGGATTCTCTTCGAAGAAAAGCTCGGGCAGCCGGACGCCGCCGCGAAAATCTACTACGAAATGTCGCAGCCGAAGAGCCGCTACGCGGATACGCCTTCCGGCAAGGAAGCCGCACGCCGTGCGCTCAAGCTTCCCTACACGCCGCCGCCGGCAGACCCGGCTCCGACGACCGCAGCAGCCCAGTAAACCAAGGACCCATCCATGAAAAAAATCTTTCAATTCTTAGCTATCGCAGCTTTCGCCGCAACGCTCTCGGTGCCCGCTATGGCGGACGACGCCAAGGCTCCCGCAAGCCAAAAGGACAAGAAGGCGGCAAAGAAGAAAAAAGAACAGACCCCGCCGGTGGTTTTCGAGTTTCCGGGCAAAGTCGTCTGGAAAGTCAACTACCCGCGCTTCCTCTTCCCGCGTGAAGAACAAAAGAAGGCGACGCGCATCAAGGGCTGCGCCAGCGTTGTCGAAGACCGCGGCGGCTATTACGTCGAAAAGAAGGAAGTCAAAAACGGCGTGGAACTGACGCCGCGTCACTCGCTCGCGCTCGTTCAACGCATTGCCTGGCCCGAAAACGACCCGCGCCTCACGGAAGCCCAAGCGGAGCTGATGCGCGGCAATCCGTCGGAAGCCCTCGCCATCGTCGAACGCTTCCTGATGTTCTTTAAGCCGATTAAAACCGTGGAAGGCTCGCCGTGGATTCGCGCCGCCGTTATCAAGCTCGACGCTCTCGATCAGCAAGCGAACGATTCCATCCTGAACATGTTCATCGGTGAAATCGAAGCCACGCCCGGCTACCGTTCTATTGAAGAGCTTCCGCAAAAAATTGAACTCGCCCGCCTCAACCAGCTCATCCGCCGCGGGGAAAACGCAAGCGTGCTCGTCAAGGCGGACGAATTGATGCAGGGGCAGAACGATCCCGAAATGCTCGCCCGCCTGCACCTGATTAAGGGCAACGCACTTTACAATCTCGCCCGCTACGAAGATGCGCTCAACGTTTACCTGCGCATCCCCGTATTCTACGGCAACGAGTCCACGTTCATGCCGCCGGCAAAACTCGCCATCGCGCGTTGCCTCCGCCGCATGGATCGTCCGGAACTCAAGGCCATGCAACTCGCACGTTGCGCGGAAGAATACCTCATGGAAGTCATCAATGAATACCCGATGTCCCTT
Source organism: Candidatus Spyradenecus sp. (assembly GCA_045651925.1). Lineage (GTDB taxonomy): Bacteria > Verrucomicrobiota > Verrucomicrobiia > Opitutales > UBA953 > Spyradosoma. The sequence continues at coordinate 12,488 of JAZRTJ010000021.1, forward strand.
GAGGCCAAGACCGCGTTTGCCGAACTGCCGAAGCACAAGCGTGACGCCCTCGAAGCCGCCGGCTCGCTCGAAGAACGCGCCGCCAAACGCGCCGACGTCACTTCACAGATTGAAGTCGAACAAAGCGACGAAGAATCTGACTCCGACGACGATGATGTTTACACGGACGACTCGACGACCGTGGACGACTCCGACGACGAATAATTCACCCGACAAAAAAACTTTAGTTAAATACCGAAACCTTATTTAATTAGCCTTATGAAAAACAAACTACTCAAGCTTACCCAAACACTCCTGCCGCTGGTTGTCGTTCTCGCAATCGTGGCCCCCGTCATGGTCTTCGCTCAGGAAGCCGCCGCAGACGCCGCCGAAGCTGCCGCTGAAGGCGAACGCACGGAAAACTTTCTCGATACGCTCAAGCAGGGCGGTTGGGTTATGTGGCCGCTCCTCGGTTGCTCCATCGCCCTCGTCTGGCTTACGGTTGACGGCTTCATGAGCTCGATGATCAAGCGCGTCTTCCCGCCGGAACACGTCACCCAGATTCGCAGCCTCTTCCAGGCCGGGGACTACCGCGGCGTTTACCAATTCTGCAAAAACAACCCGTCCACGCTCTCGGACGTCGTCCGCATGGGTGTCGCCTTCCTTCCGGACGGCAAGAACATGACCGAAGAAGCCATCTTCTCGGAAATCTCCCGCGTTAAGGCCAGCTTCGATGCCCGTATTTCCTACCTCTCCGTTATCGGGGTTTGCGCGCCGATGGTCGGTCTGCTCGGTACCGTTACGGGGATGAAGGGCGCGTTCGGTGCTCTCGGTAAGGAAGGCGCAGGAGGAGGCGGAGCCGGTGAACTCGCCGCGCACATCGGGGAAGTTCTCGTCGCAACCGCATCCGGTCTCGCCGTCTCGATTCCCGCGTTCTTCTTCTTCTACCTCCTCCGTAACCGTATCACCACGGTGCTCCACGACCTCCAGGAAGTCGTTACCGGTCTCTTCCGTAAGATGCCGTACGAACAATTTGACGGTCGCCAGGTCGGTGACGAAGAAATCTACGCAGCCGCTCCGGCTTGGGAAGTCGCTCCCGAAGCTGCTCCGGCCGAAGAAGAAGCACAGCCGCAGGCCTAATTTTCTTCCCGCAAGCGCATTTTAACCTTCCACAACAAGGATAACCCATGGCAAGCAGCGGAGGAGGAAACGGGGAACCGGAATTCCAGATCGCGCCGATGCTCGACGTGCTCTTCGTCTTGCTCATCTTCTTCATGAGCATTTCGACGTCGCAGATGCTGAAAATCGACAGTAGCATCAACCTGCCCGTCGCCGCCAACGGTGAAAAGCCGGACCCGAAGACAAAAGCGAAGGCCGTGCTGTTCAACGTCGGCTGGGATAAGACTCTGGGCGCTCCCGTCGTTAAAATCGACGACAAGCCCGTCAACATCGGAGACGAACAAGGTCGCGAGGCGGCGATTGAAGAAATCATCGCCCGCGCCAGTAACAGCAACAAAGAAATCGACCCCGAAATACGCTTCCTCATTCGAGCGGACAAACAAGTTACGGCAAAATACATCAGCCAGATCTTGGAACTCGCCGCCGAAGCGGGAATGGACAACATCGCGTTCACGGGGATGAACAAGGAAGACTAACCCATGAAAAGAGTACAAGCAGAAGAAGCCCCTAATCTCGGCTTCCAGATCGCGCCGATGCTTGACGTCGTGTTCGTTATTCTTCTTTACTTCATGGTCTTGGCGGGAACGGTGAAGATTGAATTCGAAATCAAAACCACCCTTCCCGGAAGCGTCGAGTCTTCCTCGAGCGCTTCCGACGCCGAACCGCCGGAAGAAGTCACCATCGGCATCAGCGAGGAAGGCGAAGTCTCCCTCAACGAAGACCCGATCGGTGCACCGAACGACGTCCATCTCTTCGAGCTTTACGCTCAGATGCGCCAGCTTGCCGAAGCCGCAAGCCAGGCGAGCCAGAAGATCATCGTCACCGTCGCAGCCGAAGAAACCGTTAAATATGACCGCATCATGAACGTCCTGGACGTTCTTGCAAAAGCGAAAGTTTCTAACGTGACCTTCAGCGCCACAGGCGGCGAAGACTACTAACGGAAAAAGGGCGGACACACGTCCGCCCTTTTTTATATCCCGAATTCGCAAACAAAAGCTCCATTCGGATTTTAATGCTTTCCCGAATCACAGTCCTCTCGAACACTCCCGCCCATCCGACCGGAACGGATGCGTGGGATTTCACGTTTCGGGACCTCCTCACGATTCTGAAGCAAACACCCGACAGAGAAGTTTTCGCCTTCGACGGCAACACGCTCTGTCCCCCTCAACAATTCCGGAGCAATTTCCTCACGGCTTGCAGCAGACTGACAAGCCAGGGGACGGAAACCGCCGAACGCATCGTGGAAGCGGCAAAGCTCTCCGACGCCTTTCTGCTCGGCGACGTCCGCGGTCTCTCCCTCGCCGAATGGATTCCCGCTCTCACTCTGAGCCGCCGCCCCATCCCCTGGGTCTGCTCCGATTGGCCGCGCGAATTCCCCGCCTGCGACCCCGTCTGGGAAACCCATCGCCACGGGCCGCTCCCGCGCCGTCTCATCGCCTCCGCCTGCCTCAAATTGGCCTACAAAAGCGATCCGGCGCACCGGGACCGCCTGACCCCCGTCACAACCGCCATTTTCGCTAGCCGGCCCCTTCAGGAACGCAATTGCCAATCGTTCCCGCAACTCGAAAAAAGCTACATCGTTCCGCCGCCGCTCGACACTGCCGTTTTTCGCTTCAGACCGGCCAATGCCGCCCGAAACAACGCATGGGGCTGGATCGGCGACGTCGAATCCGCTCCGGAAGATGCCGCCGTCGCTCTACGTATTTTCGCTTTCGAAGCACTCCAAAATCCGGAATGCCGCTTCTATATCGCGAGCCCGCTCCACTCCGCCGAAGCGCAAAAAATGCTCGCCTCCATCCGCGCCCACCCCGCCCTTGCGCCGCGCGTCAGCTTCCTGAAACCGCCGGAAAGCAAGGAGGCCCTCGCGGCCATGCTTCGCGACCTCGGTGTCCTCATCCTTCCCCGTCGGCGCACAAAGCACGAATTCCCGCAACTCGCCGCGGCCGCCATTGTCTGCGGATGCTTGCCACTCTGCGGACAAGACGCGGAAACGGAAGCCCTCATCGACGCCCCCGAAATCCTTTTCCCCGCAGACACACCGAGCGCCGCCTTTCTCCGTTGCGAAAAGATTAAAACGCTCCCGCCGGACGCACGCAGCGAGCTCCTCGCCCGTATCGCTCAAAAAATTACGGAAAACGCCTCTCATGAGGCCGTTGCCCGGCATCTCGACGCAATCCTCCGGAACGATTAAACCCGGTAAGCCGCCGGCTTAATTTGCGTCAAACGCCTTAAGCGCTTTAAAAAAGGCGCCGGCTGTGGTTTTATTGATGCCAATGAAAACAGATTTCCAAAATAAGGCCGCACGCATCCCGGCAAAATTCAAAGCCGACCCGTTTGCCTATCACCAGGAATTGGAACTTGAAGTCGCTACGCTGACCAATCTCGGCGAAGGCGTCGCCCGCCACGACGGTTGGGTCATTTTCGTTCCCGGCGCCCTGCCCGGAGAGCGCATCCGTGCACGCATCTGGCACAATGCCAAAAACTTTTCCCGCGCCGATCTCGTCGAAGTCCTCACACCGGCTCCCGAACGCGTCGAAGCACCCTGCCCGCTCTTCGGCACCTGCGGCGGTTGCCAATATCAAAATTTTAATTACGAAGGCCAGCTTGCATGGAAAACCCAACAGGTTTCGGACCTGCTGGAGCGCCTCGGGAAAATCTCCTTCCCGGTCAACCCTTGCCGCGGTTCGCCAAAGCAATACGGCTACCGCTCGAAAATCACGCCGCACTTTGAGCGCCCGCGCCAAGGCGACAGCAATTTCCCCATCGGATTCCTCGCCGCCGGCACCTCCCGACGCATCGTCGATATCCCCGCCTGCCCGATCGCAACGGACGCCATCAATGAAGCCCTGCCGCGCCTGCGCGAGCAAATGCGTAACCGCGCAAACAAAGGCGAATTCCGCCGAGGCGTCACGATGCTCATTCGCGAAACCCTCGAAGGCGTCGTCACTGACCACAAGGCTCCCGTTTCCGAACGCGTCGGCGACCTGACGCTGAAATTCGTCGCCGGCGATTTCTTCCAAAACAATCCTTTCATCCTTCCGGAATTCGTCGATTTCGGCGTACGCGCCGCCCGCGGGAACGGAGAATGTAAATACCTTGTCGATACCTATTGCGGCAGCGGACTCTTCGCACTCTCCGCAGCCAAATATTTCGAAAAGGTCCTCGGCGTGGAAGTCAGCGAAGATGCCGTCATCAAGGCACGCGAAAACGCAAAGTCCAACGGCTTGGGCAACTGCGAATTCACGGCCGGATCTTCCGAAATCATCTTCGCCAAAGTTCCTTTCTCGCCGGATGAAACCGCGCTGATTATCGACCCGCCGCGCAAAGGTTGCGACGAAGCCTTTATTGCCCAGCTCCTCGCCTTTGCTCCGCGCCGCATCGTTTACGTTTCCTGCGGACCGGACACCCAAGCCCGCGACCTGCAAATGATTCTCGCAAGCGGCCAATACTCCCTCGAAGAAGTCCAACCCTTCGACCTCTTCCCGCAAACCCGCCACATCGAAAACATCGCCGTCTTGGTTAAGAAAGCTTAAAGCCCGGTCTAAGGGGTCTCCCAAACGTTCCCGTGAGCTCGCGGGAACGTTTTCATTTACAGCAGATTCTGCAAATAAGGAGCTGTCGGGGAGCGCTTGAGTTTGAGAAGGCCGCCCGGTACACCTTGGTAAAGCAAATGGCCGCCGGCATTTCCGCCGACCGGGCCGATTTCGACGAGCCAATCCGCCTCTGCGATGACATCCAAATGGTGCTCAATGACGATGACGGTATGGCCTTCGTCCGCCAGGCGATGCATCAGATTGAGCAATTTTACGCAGTCGGCCTGATGAAGTCCGATAGTCGGCTCTTCCAAAATGTAGCAATTTTTCTTTGCGGCCTCGGCACCGCCCTTGCCCATACGTTCCTTCCACGACGGAAGCGCGGTAACAAGTTCGCTGACGAGTTTGAGGCGCTGAGATTCGCCGCCGGAGAGCGTCGGCGAGCTCTGCCCGAGCGTCAGATAGCCCAAGCCGCATTCCGTCATCAAGGTGCAGATTTCCTGCAATTTTTTATGGAAGGAGAAAAACTCGGCAGCCTCGGCAAAGGTCATTGCCAAGACTTCGGCGATATTTTTCCCGTTCCACCGAATATCTTCGACGGCAGACGAATAGCGCGTCCCCGAACAATCCTCGCAGACGACCGTCGTATCGGGCATAAAATTCATTTCGAGCTTAATACTGCCTGCACCGGCGCAGGTTTCACAGCGTCCGCCCTTCGTATTAAAGGAAAAAAAACCGGCGGAATGCCCGCGCATCCGCGATTCGGGCAGGCTCGCAAAAACACTGCGAATGATGTCAAAGGCACCGATGTAAGTCGCGGGCGTCGAGCGCGACGTTTTTCCGATCGGCTCCTGGGAAACCACGACGACCTTTCTGAAATGTTCAGCCCCGGAAAGCGTCTCAAAGGCGACGGTTTCACTCTCGTCGTCGATAATGCGCTCCCGCAAGGCCTGCTCACCGGAAAGTGTCTTTAGCCTCTTGGCAACGGCAAAGCTCAACGCCGGCGCCAGCAGGTCGCTGACCAAGGTCGATTTCCCCGCACCGGAGACGCCGCAAACGACACTCAGACAACCGACGGGAAAGGCGAAGTCCTCGTTCTTTAAATTCCGCAGAGAGGCCTTCCGGACTTCGATTTTGGGCGCGCGCTTCACGTCGCGACGCTTCCCTCGCATCGGGTGCACGATTCCTTCCCGCAAAAATTTCAGAGTCTGCGAATCGGACACTTCCCGCAAAGCGGCATCCAAATCGTTCGGGGCGCCGTCAAAAAGAATTTTCCCGCCCTGCGTCCCGGCTCCGGGCCCCAAGTCGATAACGCGGTCGGCCGCACGCATCGTTTCTTCGTCGTGTTCCACGACTAGCAATCCGTTGCCCCGATCCCGCAGCTGCTTCAGCGAGCGAATCAAATCCGCATTGTCGCTCGGATGCAGACCGATACTCGGTTCGTCCAAGACATAAAGCACGCCGGACAAATTCGAGCCGAGCTGTGCGGCCAAACGAATACGCTGCGCCTCGCCTCCGGAAAGCGTGTTGCTTGCGCGATCGAGCGAGAGATAGCTCAAGCCGACATCGTCGAGGAACTTCAAGCGCGAGCGGATTTCGGGCAGCACGCGGGCGACAATCGCCTTCCCGCGTGTATCCAATTCCAGATTTTCAAGTGCCTCCATCAGCTCTCGCGGTGACATCGCAAGCAGGTCCGGAAGAGAATATTCCGTCGCCGTTTTCTTTCCGGAACGCGATTTGACGGTAACGGCACGCGAAAGCGGATTCAGGCGTGCACCGCGACATTCCGGACAGAGACGGGAAGAAACGACGTCTGCAAGGGCATCGTCGTTGAGCGCACCTTCCCGGGCACCCCACGACTCCACGATGTGCCCGTGACCGTGACAGGACGGGCACCAGCCCCGCGGCGAATTCCACGAAAAATCCTTCGGATCCAACTCCGGAAATGCCTCGCCCGTCTGCGGATCAATACGCTCCCGCGAAAACCACTCAAGCGCCTTGCCGCGGGCATCCAAAACGACACACGCTTTCTTGCCGAGGTCCAACGCCTTTCGCAGTGCGCCCGAAAAATCCGTTTCACGCTTTAAATCGCAAAGGACAAGTTCGATGTCGTGTTCCTTGTAACGATCCAGCGGTTTAAAATCTTTAAGCTCAATCAAAACACCGTCGGCACGCATCCGCTCGAAACCGTGTTCGATAGCCCAGGTCGCCAAAGGCCCGTGGTGGCCTTTGCGATTGCGGACAACGGGAGCGGCCAGCCAAAGCGCTTTTGCCGCCGCATGCTGCGCCATCAGCGCCTTCACGCGGCGGGCCACCGTATCCAGCGAGCCCGCGACCAATTCCGTCCCCGTACGCGGATTGTGCATAATCCCGATCTTCGCAAAAAGCAAACGCAGGTACTGGGCGACCTCGGTAACGGTAGCCACCGTCGATTTGGCACTCCCGCGCGTAACGCGTTGCTCGATGGCAACGGTCGGCGGCAGGCCTTCGACGACGTCGGCATCCGGACGCGGAAGCTGCTCCACGAATTGGCGCGCATAAGCGCTCATACACTCCATGAAGCGCCGCTGCCCTTCGGCAAAAACGACATCAAAGGCGAGCGTGGATTTCCCGGAGCCGGAAAGCCCGGTGACAACGACAAATTCGTTTAACGGAATATCGAGATCAATATTCTTCAGATTGTGTTCCCGCACACCGCGCAGGCGAATCACACCCGCGTCAGACCGATCGTCTTTCGCATTCATGCTGTATTTTTTCAAAAATAACATCCGGAGTCGCGTCCGCATCGACAACGAAAAATCGCTGCGGGCAAGCTTCGGCGAGTGCCAGATAGGAAGCTCGAACGCGCT
>JAZRTJ010000022.1:0-4682 GCA_045651925.1 Candidatus Spyradenecus sp.
GCCTTGCGTGTTGTGTAAGTTACTACCATGTCCCCAATGTTTGCATCGAGGACGAAAACTATTTCTATGCGTGGTATGCCGGAGAGCCATTTCAAGGGAACATCATTGATAAAAAACATTTTCGCCGCCGCGGATGGGAGATAAAAGACGGATAACTTAGAATTATCGGGGCCCGAAGAGCGGAAGCGACTGCTGATAGCTCCCACTAGAAATTTCTAATTCGTAAAAATGAAGGAGAACGCGATGTTTACTATTCCGAATACTAAAGCCGTGGCATTAGGGGGCGCCGGGATTTTGATCGTCTTTCTTTTTGTCTTATTCCGAAATCAGACTTCAAGCGACGCAGAGCCCAATCTCCCGAAAAACACATCGCCCAATCGCTACCGAGAACAAAAACTCCTAAACAAAGGCAAATTCCCTTGGGAAGCCGCCAAAATACCCAATGTAAATGCGCTTAGCGAGTCCGAGGAAAGGGAATTTATACGGGAAAAGATCATCCCTTTGAGTTTGAAGCTTCCTACAAGAACACCTGCGACTCAATTGAGGGGGCTTCAGAGCGGAGCTTCCGGCGAGGAAGTCATTTATGCTCTGGTGGATCAGACTCCTTTTTGGTTCAGGCGAATGCCGGATGCCTACCTGGAAGACGAAAACTATTTCTATATCTGGGCTAAAGGCTTCTCGTGGAAAGGAGAGATTGTCAATAAAAACACGTACGTGTGTTCCACCCGGGGACTGGAGAAAGGTGCTTCCTCTCCGAAGCTTCTTTTTGAGTAGGTTGAAAATAGATCCGACGAAATCCGAGAAGAAAGTCTAAACGAAAATCTGCGTTGGGCGGAGATTTACAAACTAAATCGCCGTGATGCCGGATTTCATGACGAACGTCCGCAATTGCGGGTTGTACATGAAGGGATTTTTCAGGATCTTCGTCAGAAGCTTGAGACGAATTTTACGTGTTCCCACTCGATATTGTTCGAAGAGGCTCGCGACATCGCGATCTTTCCCGCCGGCATTGAAAATCGCTGCCAGTTTTTCTGCGGAATCCAGAGCGTAGCTCATGCCTTCGAGAGAGCTCGGCGAAATGAATCCGGCAGCTTCCCCAAGCAGGAAAGCACCTTCCGGAGTTCCGACGCGAAAATCGCCGGCGCGCTCCGGGCGCAGAACCTGGCAGGCTTCCGTACGTAGCGGATTTTTCAAAATAAAGCCGAATTGCCCGGCACGCTCCCGCAAAAGCTCGTAGGCGCGCGAAGCATTTTCCCGAGGGAATGCCGCGCCGAAAACAAGTTCGCCGTCTTTCGACACCGCCCAGCCGTAGCAGTCGGTGAGGCGTTCGTCAAAAAAGCAGGCATAGAGCGGAGTAGCCTGTTCGTCCTTGAACCATTGCTGGACGGCGGTATAGCTACGAATTTTGTGTTTCGGGAAAAGCGTTTTTCGGACAAGTGAAGCCGCGCCGTCGGCTCCCGCAATCGTACGTGCGCGAACGGATTTTTCTTCCCCGTTTTCGAAATAGCGAATCCGCCAAAGCCCGTCGGCTTCCCGCGAGAATGTCCGCACGGAGGCGTCATGATGCACTTCGACGCCTGCCGGAATAAGCGACTTCAACCACAAATCGAATTTGTGGCGGTCCATATTGATATAGAAACGCCGATAAGTCCGTTCGAGCTTGCGGCAAAGATCGATGGTTCGGACGGAAAAAAGCTGCGGGTCGGCAAGCACCGCGTTCGGCAATGCCAAGCCCTGTCGCGAAAGCGCCAGCTGAGCATCTTCCGCAAGCAGACCGCCGCAGGGTTTACGAAATCCCGGCGCCGCAGGGTCGGAAGCCTTACGGTCAAACGCGATAACGCGGAAACACGGGTCAAGCAGGCGGCAAAGCGTTGCTCCCGCCGGCCCGAGTCCGACGACGGCAATATCGTAAACGGCGTCGCTTGCGTCCATTATTCCGCGTCCGCTTCTTCGAGTTCCCGCACTTCGCTTTTGGTTTCGTGGAGGATTTTGCGCGTCGTGCTATTAGAAACCTTCATGCCCGAATTTTCCCAAAACTTCGCAATCGCGCGAATACGGCTCACTTCTGCGGCATTGAGTTTTTGTTTGGCGACAATTCCCGAAAGTTCCTCCAAATCCTTCTTCCAATGTTCGCGAGCCGCCTTGGAAAGCGTGAGCGGAAGAACGATTTTTTCGCCGGATTTTTCGATTTTAATCGTGCGGTTGAGCGGCTCGATATCGCGGTGTGAGGCGGAGACAAAAAGCATACGTCCGAGCGGCAACTTAATCTTGGTCGGAGCCCCATCCTTCGCCAACGTGTAATCAAGCCCGCCGATTTTGAGCGTTACTCCGGGAAAACTCACCGTAGCCTGCGTTTCCGCGATAGAGAAAGTGCCGTCCTTGTTTTCGATTACCTGCGGAAAGAACATCGATTCGACGAGTGCAACGATTTCGGTCTCTCCGACTTGCGCCGCCGGTGTTTTTTTCAAAACGACCTTGCGCTCGGCGATTTTCTTTTCGAGTTCACCGACAGCCAATTCGGCAACTTCCCCAACACGGATTCCGCGCAAGGCGGCATCGACGACGGGAGCATCAAAAAGCTTCGAAACACGTCCGGAATCAACAGCCTTCCCTTCGGCGGAGAAGAGAGTATAGAACACATTCTGGCGCGCGTAAATTGTCCCGCCGCGGGCGGTTTCAATCGGTGCGGCAAGTTGCAACACAAGCGCGTAGTCGGCACCGGTAAGTTCCATGGCTTCGGCAGGCGAAAGGGCCGACAGGCGGGCTTCTCGCGTTCCGGCGGCGGCGGGTTCGGCGGTTTTCAAGAAGTCGAGCGATTGCGCCTGAGCTCCGGTCGCGGCCAGCAGTCCGAGCGCCGTCGAAGCAATGCTCTCCCGAACGTCGCGGAAAAGATTTTTGCCGGAAGCGTCACGCACCAGCACGATAACGGAAATATTCTCGGCGACGGTAGCCTCTGCGCGCTCCTGCCCGTCCGCAAGTCGAACGGCAGCCTCGGCGGGTAACGTCGCAAAGCAGGCGAGCGCGAAAGCGACAAGGAGTTTTTTCATAAAGTAGGCGGGGGTGATTTTAGTTCAAAACGTGGCGGGCGAGCACCTTTTGCACTTCGTAGACGTTGACGTCTCTGCTGAAGCGCTTGCTGATGGTCGGAATATCTTCGCCGGAAATCCAAACCTTAAGCTCGGCGTCGAGATCGAAATGACCTGCCGTCTCCAGACTGAATCGGGCGATGCTCTTATAGAGAACGGAGCGATATTCGATTTTGTGACCGGTCAGCCCCTGGCGATCCACGAGAATCAGGCGCTTGTTCGTAAACATATAAACGTCGCGAAACAACTTAAAACCGAGTTCGATAACTTCGCCCTCGATGAGGAGTTTTTCGCCGTATTCGGCGGTCAGCTGTTCGACGGACACCTGAGAGGCGTTCCCGAGTAATGCATTGAAGAGTCCCATTTTTATATGAAGTCGGAGGTTTAAAACAAGTTTCTACGATTGTGACACTCCCGGGATAAAAAGAAAAGCAACTTCCGCCGAAAAAAGCCCGGAAAAGGCACTCGCCCGTCGCCAATTCCCGCTTTTCCCGGCGCTTACTTCTTTCCTTGCAAGAAACGGCTCGGAGGAATATGCTTGCGAAAGCATTTTTGAATTTTCCATGTCCGAAGAACAGCCGAATTTAGTCACCATCAATATTGACGGCAAAGACTACCAGGTCGCCGCCAAGCAGAATCTCGTCGAAGCCGCCAAGAGCGTCGGAATCGAAATTCCGCACTATTGTTACCACCCCAAATTGGAAATGGCGGGAACCTGCCGCATGTGCCTCGTTGAAATCGGGATGCCGATGCGCGACCGCGCCACGGGGGCTCCGGTGCTGAACGAAGACGGCTCGCCGAAAATTGGCTGGATGCCCAAGCCCGCAATTGCCTGCGGCACCTCGGTTTCGCCGAACCTCCACATGAAGACGAAATCGCCGATGGTGCAGACAAGCCGCGCCAGCGTCACGGAATTCCTCTTGGCGAACCACCCGCTCGACTGTCCGATTTGCGACCAAGCCGGCGAATGCACGCTCCAAGCCTTCTCCGCGGACTACGGAAACGGCAAATCGCGCTACCGCGACGCCAAAAACGTCAAGCCGCGCAACAAAAGCGTCGGACCGCGCGTCCTCATCAACAACGAACGTTGCATTCTCTGCCGCCGTTGCGTCCGCTTCTGCCGCGAAATTCTCAAACGCCCGATTCTCGGACCGGTTCAACGCGGCTCGATGACTCAAATTGACTGCTATCCGGGCCAGGAACTCGACGGCAATTACTCGATGAACGTCGTGGACATCTGCCCGGTCGGCGCCCTCACGAGCAAGGACTTCCGCTTCAAAATGCGCGTCTGGTTCCTCAAGCAAACCAAGAGCATCTGCACGGAATCCAGCGTCGGCGTCAACACGACCGTCTGGTCCCGCGAAGGAAAAATTTACCGCATCACGCCGCGCCGCAACGACAGTGTCAACGACACCTGGATGAGTGACTCCGGCCGCATGATTTACAAGACCGTTGACGACGAAAACCGTCTCACGGGAACACGCCGCGGGGAAAGCTCCGTCGAATTCGACGAAGCCGTCGACGCCGCCCGCGCCCTGCTCTCCGCCGGCAAGCCCGCGTTTGTCGCTTCCGGGAAAATGAGCCTTGAAGAACAAT
>JAZRTJ010000023.1:0-8220 GCA_045651925.1 Candidatus Spyradenecus sp.
CCAATGCCGGCGGCGTTGCCACCTCCGGACTCGAAATGTCGCAGAACTCCCTGCGCCTTTCCTGGACGCGCGAAGAAGTGGATGCCCGCTTGCTCCAAATCATGAAGAGCATCCACGAAGCCTGCGTGAAGTACGGCAAAAACGCCGACGGCTCGATTAACTACGTCCAGGGCGCCAACATCGCCGGCTTTGTCAAGGTCGCCGACGCTATGCTCTCCCAAGGCGTCGTTTAGTCGACTTACGCAAAACAAAAAAACGTTCCCGCGGTTCATTTCGCAGGAACGTTTTTTGTTTTCGGGAAAAGCGCAGAAACGGAAATTCCCACAAAAATAATAAAGATGCTCCGGCCGAAGCCGGGGCATCTTTGTTTTTGGGAGATTACTTTTCGGAAATCCCGTAGAGAACGTTAATCGCATTCCAATCCGGATCGCGACCGACGAAGTCACGGAAGAGTTCATTGGCATCCACCGTATCGCCGCGTTCCAGAATCTTCTTGCGGTAAACTTTGCCTTTTTCAAGATCGAGGGTGCCGTCCGGCTTCTTGAAGCTCAGGAAGGCATCAGCTTCAAGCGCTTCCGCCCACTTGTAGGAATAGTAACCAGAAGAATAACCGCCCGAGAAGATGTGCGTGAGACGATTCAGAATCGTATTCGTCGGTGTCTTCATCGGCCAGGAGTAGTCGCGGAAGAATTCAACACCGACATCGTTGACTTCGCGTCCGGCGATTGCCTTGGCGTTGCGATGGATGTAGAGGTCGCTTCCGGCGATGCCGAGCTGGCGCATCTGCGTGTAGGCGGCCTGGAAGTTGCGGGCGCGCAACATCGCGTCGATCAGCGACTGCGGGAGGACTTCACCGGTCTTGTAGTGCTTGGCAAAGCGCTTCAGCACGCTCGGTTCCCACGTCCAGTTCTCATTCAGCTGCGAGGGGAATTCGACGAAGTCCCAAGCAACGCTGGTGCCGTTAAGCGCCGCCACTTCGGTATTGCCGAGCAAGTGGTGGAGCAAGTGGCCGAATTCGTGATAAATCGTTTCAACATCGTAGTGTGTAAGCAACGCCGGCTCGTCACCGACCGGAGCCGTCATATTACCGCAAACGAGACCAAAGTTCGGAATGCCCGCCTTGCGATCGCCGACCGCCAAGGGGTGCATCCAAGCACCGGCGCGTTTCGATTCGCGCGGATACCAGTCCGTGTAAAACACACCGAGGCGAACATTCGTTTCGGCGTCAAAAAGTTCGTAGAATTTCACTTCCGGATGCCAGACTTCGACGGCACCTTCCGGAATGCTCTTTCCGGAACCGAGTTCGACGAAGGCGGACGGAACTTCGCGAATACGCAAACCGTGCAATTCTTCGAAGAAGCGGAACATACCGTCCATGACGTTGTCCATCGTGAAATACGGCTTCACGGCATTGGAATCGAAATCGTACTGCGCCTTGCGCATTTTTTCCGCCCAGTAAGCCAAATCCCAGGGCTCGAAGTTGCCGCCGTCGTAAGACGCATCTTGGGACTTGCGGAAGGCCTTCAGCTCTTCGTACTCGCGCAGGAACGCCGGCTTCGTCTTTTCATGCAGTTCGAGGACGAAATTAAAGGCGGTTTCGCCGTTTTTCGCCATACGGCGCTTCAAGATGAGGTCGGAATAATTGGCTTCGCCGAGAATTTCCGCGCGTTTCTGGCGCAGTTCGAGGATGCGTCGCGTATTCTTGGAATTATCGAATTCTCCGCCGATGCAAAGCTTATCGGAGGCCGCCCAAAGCTCTTTGCGCAGGGCTTCGTCTTCCAGATACTTCAGTGCCGGTCCGAGAGAGGTATTACGCAACGTAAACATCCATGCCGGTTTTTCATCCGTTGCCTTGCCGGCCTTCTTGGCTTCTTCGAAAGCCGCCGCACGATTCGTTTCCGGCAATCCGGCGAGACGTGCCGGGTCAGTTACGACGAGTGAGTAGGCATTCGTTGCGTTGAGGACGTTGCGGGAAAACGCCTGACGCAACACGGTCAATTCCTTGCTGATTTCCGTCAGTTCCGCTTTCTTATCTGCGGGAAGGTCTGCCCCGCCGTCGCGGAAGGCGTCCACGAGTTTGTCCAGGTAGCGTTTCTTTTCGGGCGAAAGATTCTTGGCATCTTCCGTTGCTGCATAAGCCTTAAGAGTTTCCCAAAGCTTGGGATTGAGGTCGACACTGGTACCGAATTCTGCAATGAGCGGAAGTGCCTTTTCGTATTCGGCGTTATATTCCGGGGTCATGCAAACATCTTTGACATGCGCCATCAGACTGCTAAAGAAGTCGAAGGGAGCCATGTATCCATCCCAGTAAGTACCGACGACATTATCATAGGTCAACTCTTCCGGCTTGAGTGCACAAATTTTATCGATGGCCTTTTGCGCGCGGGCGATCGCCTCTTTCGTATCGGGGACGATATTTTCGGGTGTCATTGCCGACCAGCGAATCGCGTAACCTTGCTGGAGAAAGGGATTTTGAAGCTGTTTCGCCGGAGCGCAGGTTTTTGCGACTGCGGCGGTTTCCGCGGAAGCGGTCTTGCAATCATCACAGCAATTGCAGGCCGCCAAGAACGGCAAGAGAGCTAAAGAGGTAATCTGAATAATCGAAGCTTTCATAAGCGTTTCACTCTAATTTTTGTGTTTTTTGACGGCAAGGCAAATAAGCGCGATGCGGTTTTCCGGCTCCTTCGGTAAATAAAAACATCCCCCGCCGCGAAGCGAGGGATGCCGGAGCAAAGCAATAATACGAGATAGTCCGATCAAAGAAACTATTTGCCCTTGGCGGCACAATCGGCACAAGTGCCGTGAACGTAGACCTGGAAGGCTTCACCGCGGGCATTTTTCGGAAGATGCTTCTGAATCGAATCTCCGCCCAGCGTAAAATCCCGGATCGAGCCGCAGTGCGAGCATTTGAAATGCCCATGGATCTCAGTCAGGACATCGAAGCGCATTTCCTTTTCTTCGATGGTAATCATCTGGGCCGCTCCCTTTTCCGTAAAGAGGCGCAGGGTGTTGTAAATGGTTGTACGGGACAGCGTGGCAATCGAAGGTGCCAAAGCGGTAAAGATTTCTTCCGCCGTCGGGTGCGTACGGTGATTCCAGAGATAATCGTAAACGGCGATACGCTGCACGGAAGGGCGAATTCCGTGTTCACGCAAAATTTTGGTATATTCTTTCGTAGTCATTGGCTTTCGGAAAATAATTAGGCGGGCAAGAACTCCCTGAGGTGACTTTACCCGGATTGAAGTAAAACTATTTTTGTAATGATTTAAATTTTAAAAAGAAATGCAAATCTTTTTTACGAAAAAATCGTAGACGTTCACCTCAATCCCCGCCGGATGATAAAATTCACGGGAAAGGCCACTCTCGTCTTGACGCGAGAAGCTATCGTAGATTTGCTTGTTACTTCTTTTGCTCCCGTATTTCAATGGATAGAATTCTGGCCTCCGAAGCCGGCGATCTGGGTTCGAATCCCGGCGGGAGCGCCACCCTGCTCCCCTAACGGATTTTTCTATTTTAAAAAGCCGCCCCGGCGCTCATTATTTCCCCATGCCCACAACGAAGCCCAACACTTCCGTTTTGAATCCGCTTTGGCCCGACGCCGAATGGGACGTTTCCGGAGCCTTTGCCAACGACCGAGAATTACTCCTTTTTCACGACTTTTTCTTTCAGGTCTTCGGCATCAAACCGCTTCGTCTCGTACACGGAGCCCCGCTCTGCCTTTGGAACAGCGGGCGCGTGGTTCCGCGCCTCATGTGCACGGCGGAACAAATCCGCGATGCGGGAAACGCCTACACGCGACGCAACATCGCGGTCGATTTGACCTTTTCCAACCACCTCTTGGGCGAAGAACATCTCGGTGATGATACCGGCAACGCGATTCTGAAGTTTTTTGAACGCAACAATCCGACCGGCGGCAACGGCGTTATCATGGCCTCCGAAGCCCTTTACGGACACGTCAAAAAGAATTTCCCCGGACTGCGAACGGTGTCATCAATCATCAAAGTATCCGTCGAACACGGGCGCGGGAAGGCAGACTACTACCGCCGCCTCGCAGAGCGTTTTGACAAGGTCATGATCCACCCGGACGATGCTTGGAATTTCGATATGCTCGAACAGCTCGAAGACAAGAGCCGCTACGAAATCCTGGTCAATGAATATTGCGTGCGCGGTTGCAAAATCCGCCACTTGCACTACCGCTCGCTCTCCAAAGCCGCTATCAACTTTTTCGGGGCGCGGGACGAAGAATTCGAAAAGCTCTTCCCGAACAACGGTTGCTCGGATATCCGCCAGTTACTCTCGAGCCCCGATCGCGGCACCACGGCACTTTCCCTCGACGAAATACGCCGCCTCTACGACATGGGCTTCCGCAAATTCAAAGTACAGGGACGCGGCATGGCCAATGTCGGCGGCCCGCTTTTCGATTTGCTCCGCCTCTGCCTGCGGGAAGACACGCCTGACGATAATTTCATGCACCGCGTCAAGCTCCAGTTCCTGGAAGCCGTCGCGACGCTTAATCCCCAAGTTTAAACCATTTCTCGCGACTTCGAGATGAGCCAAAGCAACATCCCCACGACTTTCGTTTTAGCGCCGAACCTGCTTTCGCCGTCGGCCCCGCAAACCGAAGCGCCTCTCCCGAGTTTTCCGCCGCCGGATTTCCTCGCCGACGATGCCTTGGCCGACGTCCGCTGGTCAATCGGCGGCGCCCTGCTCTACGACAATGCGGTCATCGAATTCCTGAAATTCGTTCGTTCGGAAACGCCGGCCATTCGCATCCGCGACGTTTTCGGCGCACCGCCGGCCCTGTGGACACTCGATTGGTATGCCATGCGCCGCTTGATTCCGCCGGGAGATTTCACCGCCGCCGCGAAAAAGATTATCGACCTCCAAGTCGATTTCTCCCTCGATTTCGACAACCCGTTTGTCTCGGAAGACCGCCTCGATGACGTCGTCGGCAATACCTGCCTGCGCTCGCTCTCGACAGCACGCAACACCCGCATTTACGTCGCCTCCGAAATCCTCGCGGGCTACATCCGTAAACAGTTTCCGCAGTTTAAACTCCACGCGGGGGCCAACAAGGTCGTCGCCGAAAACGGCCAAGGCGATTTGGAATACTATTGCCGTTCCGCCGAAAAATTCGAGACGACGGTCTTGCATGCAAATGACGCCACGGACGCCGCATTTCTCGAAAAGCTCGTTGCCCGCGTGCCTGCCGACAAATTCGAAATCGTCGTCAACGACACCTGTCTCCGGAATTGCCCGCTCCGCCGTGAGCACTTGGATGCGCTTTCAAAAATCCGCAACGCACCTTGGGATGCCTCGCTACTCCAACAACGCCACGCGCTGTTGGGCCGCGCCGGTTGCGAAAACGTCATCGCTTCCCCGGACAATCCGGCGGGCCGCGCCTCGATGCTTACACGCGAAGAAATGAAACGCGCCTATGCACTCGGGTTCCGTAATTTCAAAATTCAGGCAGAAAAGCTACGTAGCGAAGTGGCTTTCTTTTGGGAACTCGGTCAACGCATCCTCAGCGACAAGCCGGAGCTCTGGCACAAGAAATCGGCATTCATCGCGTCTGCGGTCAACAATATCCACGCGCCCGTCCCCGTCCTCAAGAGCGGGACCGGTGCTTTCGTCCTGAGAAAATACGACTAAACTCCGATGAAAGCGCTATATCTCTGCGGCATCTTTTTCCTTTTGGCAAGCGTCTGCGAACTTCAGGCGGCTCCTGAAAAGGCTCCGGCAACACCCGCGCAAAAAGAGAAAGTCGAACTCTTCGACTGGGCGAAATTCTTTCCAAGCGGCATCATGAAGGCACGCCAAAAGAGCTCGGCAGCCTCCGTCAAAAACCTTGCCGTCCTCAAGGGGAAATTCGTCATCCTCTACCATTCCGCAAACTGGTGCACGCACTGCCATCGCTTCACGCCGGAACTTATTCGTTTTTACAGAAAGAACCGCAAGACCACGGAAGTCGTTTTCCAGAGCGGTGACAACTCGGAAAAGGCAATGGAGGAATATGCAAAGTCTCACAAAATGCCCTGGTACGCCCTCCCCTACGGAAAGAAAATCAACAATTCAAACGCGATTGCGATGGCCTATCCCTGCGCAATCGTTTATTCGCCCGACGGAAAATTCTTTTACAACATCCTCGGCGGTCCGAAGGCAAGCCCGGATCCGCGCCTGAAAGAATTGGAGCAAAAAATCAAGGATTGGCAAAAAAATCACTCTTAAAGGCTCCGCAAAATTTTCGTAGTTGCGAGTTCCCGCCGCGACGCTTCTAATAGTAAAAATTTAATTGAATATTTCCTACATTTCTGCAAAACATCTTCCCTATGGACACAATGCCAGATTCTGAAAACCTACAGGAAATTGATTTGAGCTCGCTCGCGTCGCTCGACTTCAACCCCGCTTGGGCAGCAGACGACGCCAAAAAGATTAATTTTGAACGCCACGGGCAAGCGGACTCCCGTAGCGGCAATCGTCGTCCGCCCCGCAAAGAATTTAAACACGACGGAGCTTCGCGCGACCGCCGTCCGCCTCGCGCCCCGCGCAAAGACAACGCTCCGGAAACCGAAGCGCCCGCCCGCGAAAACCGCCGCGACGATGCCAAGTCCCACCGCGGCAATCCGCGTCGCAACAGGCATCAGGCCCATCCGCCGGCGGAAAAACGCCCCTTGGTGCGCGTCGCCGATGTCGTCATTTACCCGGAAGAAAAGCCCTTCACGGTCCTCGCGAAAGCGATTAAGAATTCGGCCCGCACCTATGTGCTTTTCGAAATTGCAAAGATCATTTTGGAAAAGCCGGAACGCTTCAACGTTGTCATCACGCCGTTGCAGAAAAAAGACAAGGCCGGCAAGCCGATTCCCTCGGAGACGCCGTTGCCGCCCTTCTACGTCAGCATCCCGGACGGTATGCCGTTCCTGAACGAGCAGGACGCCTTGGCTCACGTTTTGAAGAACCACCTCGACGCATTCTTCACCTGCGAAGAAGTTGAAATCGAAGCTCCCAAGGGCAATTTCACGATGGTTGCCAAATGCGGATTCACAGGAGAAGTTATTGCACCGCCGAATTACCACGGCTACCAGCAGGCGCTCCGCGACCACCACGCCGCCAATTTTCCGAACATGGCTTTTGAAAAGTTCATGTCGCGCGTCGAAACCGTTAACGATGCCGAACAGGTCAACGCTTGGATCGAAAAGGTGAAAAAGGTCACGCGCTACACGCTCAAAGACCGCCGTGAAGGCGAGCCGGAATCGTTCGATGGCGTCGGAGCCGCCAAGGCCTTCATCCTCGCTTCCCGAAAAGAGGCCGCCGTGCGCCAGACCCGTCAGGTACGCATTACGGGAACGCTCGTGGACAAGATGCCGCTCGGGCCGCTGAAGTCTACCGTCGATGCGGAAATCGCTTTCCAGCGCAAGTTCCCGCTCAACACGGCCAACGGTTTCCGCGGACGCCTTCGCCACCTCGGCTTCTCGCTTTACAAAAAGGGAGCCAAGGGAGTCACGATGGTCTGCGGCGTAAAGCGTAAATTCCGTACGCCGGATTCCGTGTTCTCCGACACAATTCAGCGGATCTTCGATTTCCTCGAAAAGAACCCGGGAACAAACCTGAAGGACCTTCCCGCCCAGATGCTCGGTATCGAAGCTACCGCCGCTCCGGCAACCACCGAAAGTGAAACCGCTGCGATTCCGGCCGAAGAAAGCGCCGCTGCGAAGGAACTCGTCGGCACGGTTCGCTGGCTCGTCAACGAAGGTTATGTTTCCGAAATGGCCGACGGGAAACTCTACGCTCATCCCGTGATGACCGAAGCCCAGGCCAAGGCTGCCGCCAATGCGGAACAACCGATTGAGCGTCCGGAAATCCCGAATGTGGAATGCCCCGGCGACAATATCGGCGAACAGGTGCCCGAAGCCCCGGAACCGCTGATTAAAGTCATCGGTTCGCTCGCTCCGGAAGAACCGGAACAGGCGCCGACGGAAGCCTAAGCGACGAAAAAAATCCCGCAGATTTAAGTCTGCGGGATTTTTGTTTTCCGGAGTTAACGCGGTGGCGCGTTTGATTCCCGAGTCAACGCTCAGCGCATGCAAAATCGGTTAAGCGGACTTCGGCTTTCCCTCGCATTCGGAGAGAAGCGTTTCGAAAGTCGTCGTGTCTTCGCACGCGGCGAAAGACGCGGAAAAACGTGCCAATGCGGCTTGAAGACAGGCATTCCCGCCGAGTTCA
>JAZRTJ010000024.1:0-23265 GCA_045651925.1 Candidatus Spyradenecus sp.
TGCTTTCGCGGGCGCGTCAGGCGAATCCGGTGGCATTCCAAAGCGGATCAAAACTGAAATTGGTGCCGACGTTCCGTTTGCCGGATCCCACGGTTCCCGCCCGCATCCAAGCGATTGTTAGCTTAAGGGACTCGACAAATACCTACACGCTTGCGTGGTCTGAGCGCGTGAACGGCATCGAGATTCCGGCGCCGATTCCTGCGGGAACGGTCGGCTACTTCGAAAACGCGACGATTACCTGGAAAATCAGCTACGATGCGAATGCCGATATCTGGGAAGAAGTTGGCACAAGCACGCACGAAATCTATTTCACTCGTGCGGCTCCGCAGGCGGGGCTTGCCCAAGAAACGCTGTTCTGGGTCGCCTGTTCCGCCTGCCACGGTAAAAGCACGGACGAGGATATCGTTGCGGGCATCTGGAGCAAGTTTTCCACCGGCTCCGGCCCTGCCAATCTCTGCCGCCGCGACGGAACCCCGATGAAATACTGGGGAGATAAAATTGGAATTATGATTCAAGGAAATGCAAATCCTACATGTGTTACAAATTTCATCAAATACGGAGATGGGCAGTGTGGGGCATGGTCAAGATTCTTTATTGCTACTCTCAAAATAAATTCGATTCAAAGCGATTTGATTAAAATTACGCCAAGTCTTCTGGACGAGCTTCTTTTGGTTAAAGAATACTATTTTTTTCGAATTCCATTGTATGATGGGCTCTACTCGCATGACATGGCGCTAAAAATAATTTCTTTAAATTCATACTCCGATTTGAACTCCAGCCTTCAGTTTTGCGGCCAAAATCTTGCAATCGACTATTATTACATCGACATAAGTAAAGGAGCGTACCAAATGATTGGAGTTGCAGGACAGAATAACCCAAATCCATTCTCTATTTTTAGCGATCACGCAGTTGTTAATATTCAAGGAATTTCTTATGACCCCTCTTATGGGATAAAAGCCTCAACCCCCGAAGAGTGGGAAAATACTTCACTCGCAGGGTTTTCACAGCCTCCTTTACTAAGGGAAGGTGTCGTTGATGTTTTATGCCGCAAAGGCGCGAATCTTATTCAGGAAACCTCTTTTCAGATCATAAATGAATAAAAAATTTACTTACCTAACGCTATTGCTGCTTGCAGTAGCAACCGCATTGCACGCAAAGGGAGACCCTCTGGATGCCTTTAGCGAGCGGCGTATGTTTGACGATATGTTTGACTGGACTCTCTCTAAGGAGTCCGTCGATTCGCAAGGGGAGCTATCGTTAAAAATTGCCCCGCATTGGTCTTTTCATCGTACTCAAAACATCCTCTACTTCGACTTCAAATACGACGCAAAATCCGGAAAGTGGTTTCACGTTTCGGATGGGCTTTATGAAGAATTCATTCGCCCACCCTCTCGCGGCTACTACGAAAACTGGTTTGCGGAAGCGATTGATAAGCGCAATGAAATGCGGGCTGCCCGCGGAGAAGCTTTGATTGACGGGAAGCTCAAAAAACGACCCATTGAGGAAATCGAACGCAAGGAAGCCGATCTCGCACAAAAGCGGAAAGTACTTTTGGAAGCCTTGGAAAAAGAAAGGAATCTTCGACGGCCCCAGCCAATCACCCCCGCCAACCGCAAAACACCGGATTCTTCGGCCCCGACGGAAAGAACCAATTCGACGAAAACTCGGCTGTTCACGCTTACGGGAATTATCGCCTACGCTGTCGGACTTTTCCTTTGGATGAAAATCCGCTCACGCAGGAAAAAAGACTAAGTAAAATCCTCCACGGCTTTCCCGCTTACCATTCACCACTCACCGCCGCAGGCAAAATCCGCGGATTTCTTTCACCCCCTATCTATTAATTCTTGGTTCCATGAAAAAAATATTCCTCTTAATGGGTTTTATCCTACTCTCTTTCCTCGGTCTTTCGGGAAAAGAATACAAGGAAGTCATCATAAACGAATGGCAAAAAAACGGTCAGAAGCTGTTTTTTTGCTCCTACGGGGACTCCTCCTATTACACTCGAAACGAGCAAACCATCCTTTTTGCGTGGAGGTGGGTAAGCCTAAAAACAAATGCCAATCTACGCATGGAACACACCAAGTGTTTGGAAGGAACAAATGAGTTCTATATTCTAATGAAAACTTCGCAGCCGTCAGCTCGTGGCAGAGAAGAATCCAAGCATTTATTCAGATTAAAAAAAGAAGACTTGCGGGCGCTTCCAACCATTCCGGCAAGCACGCTTACCCATCCGAACCAACTGACTCCTCTGATTAATGCGAGTGAGAAAATGTTTATTCCAATCCCAATAAAAAGGGAGCAATACAAGGAAGTCATCTTGAAAGAATGGCAACAAAACGGTCAAAAGCTGTTTTTTTGCTCCTACGGGGATTACTCCTATTACACCCGAAACGAGCACACCCTCCTTTTTGCGTGGAGTTGGTTTAGTCTAAAGCTAGATGCCACCCTATTCAGAGGACACACCAACTGTTTGGAAGGAACACAGGAATTCTATATTCTAAAGGGAAGTTCGATGCCGTCTGCTTATGGCAGAGGAGAAACGAACCGTTTATTCAGGTTAAAAAAAGAAGACCTACAGGCTCTTCCGACCATTCCGGCAGGCACGCTCACCCATCCGAACCAACTGAAGTCTCTGATTAATGCGACAGAGGAAATGTTTGTTCCAATCCCGACGAAATTACCCGAAGGCCGTTGGGGAAGCCCGCTGTCATGGCGTTTTCAAGTAAAAGACGACAAACTTATTGCCTCTTATTTTGTAGGCGGCGAGCGCAAAGATTCCCTAAAAGAACAGGGAATCGAATGCTACGTCTACGATAAAAAGGAAAACGGATTCGTGCCTCAATACAAAGTAAAAGAAAATCCGCCATCCCCCGAAACAAGTCCCTCTCTTCCCCGCCCCGAGCATTCGGACGCTCCGGCGCAAAGTCCGTTGAATGCGCCCGCTCGGACTTTTTGGGCGACAGGAAGTACGCTCGCCGCTTGTGCAACCGGACTTTTCCTTTGGCTGAAAATCCGTTCCCGCAGGAGGAAAAGCTAAGTAAAAATCATTCACGAATTTCACTGATTACACGAATGGCGGGAGAGAAATTCTCCGGCTGTTATTTGCGGTGCTTTGCTCACTGCCGCAGGCAAAAATTCGTGCAATCCGTGAAATTCGTGGATACCCCTCGAAAAATCTAAAATTTTTTCAAAAAAAGTGCATTTTGTGACAAGTTTGTGAGGATTCGTTTTCTTTTTAACGATAGAATTCCCCTTATGAGAAATCGCCCTGCGACCATTTTAATCGTTGATGATGATCCGGAAACCCACGTTCGCGTGCAAGCGGGCTTGGAGAGCGGAAATCTTTTTCACAGGCGTGAAGCGTTCCGCTGGCTCTCCGCATTTTCACCCGCCGAGGCGCGCCGCTGCTTGGTAAACGAACATTTCGACCTTGTTTTGTTAGATTTGAGCTTCGTCGGTTCGCGTGACGACGGTTGGAATTTATTGGAAGAATTACGCCAAAAGCTCCCGAGCATTCCCGTGGTAATGTTGAGCGGGAACGACGGCGAAGATGCGCGCGTGCGAGGTTTGCGCGGCGGAGCGGACGATTTTGTCGCCAAACCGTTTCGGGCTCGGGAGCTCACGGCGCGGCTCGAAGCCGTGTTGCGACGCGCCATGATTCCCGTCGATACCAACGCACAGGCGGATTTGCCGCAGGGGGCATTTTTAAACATCGCCAAGTCGTGTATAACGGCCCCGAATGGTTGCCGCATTCATTTAACCAAAACGGAATTTCCCTTGCTTCAGTACTTAATCGCGCACGCGCCGCGCGCCGTTCCGCGGGAAGAATTGGCGGCACGCGCCTATCGGAACGCCTCGAACGAGCCTTTATCGGCGCATGCGGTTGATGTGGCAATTGCGCGCATTCGCAAAAAGATTATCCCGTATTTCGGGGAAGTGCTTTCGACAATTTACGGCATCGGCTACAGCTGGAATTACACGCCGGAGGCCGATTCCAAACACCCTGATTTTCAGCAAACATGAAACTGCGCATTTTCATTCTAACCCTTTCGCTGGTTACGCTCGCAGGCACCTTGGTTCAACTCGGAATCCGGATGCAGCACAACGACGAAAAGCGCGCCGAAGCCGAGCGGGAAAGCCTACGACTTCAGACGGAAGCCGCCGCCAGCGTCGCCGTTGAATCCGCATGGAACGCACTCCTGAGAAACGCCGACTCGCTTTCTCCGGAAGCATTTTCAGAACTATCGAAAACGATTGAAATGCCGGCACTCTTGCGTCCGATTGCGGAAAATGCATTCAGCGTTCAAAACATGCAATACCATCAGTATTGGAACGCGCGCCCGGCTTCGGCGGAATTATTCGAAGCACAGGCCCGTGCCGATATCGCGGCGGCAATCCGCTTCGCCCCGGAACTCGAGCCGCTACTGCGAACCGACAGCATCCTCTGCAATGTCGGAACAAGGCGTTACCGCGTCGTGGAAGAAGGTTCACCGAAGCAATTTTTTAAACAGAAATCGGCTCGACACACCTACGGTTTTGTCGGTTTTTGCGACAACGGAAATGTTTTTCTCTTCCGCCGACTGACCATGGCCGGCGGGCGTTCGTGGACACAGGCGTTCCGCTTAAATAGAACCGCTTTGGAAGCTTGGCTTTTGGCTTCCGTGCGCAAGTACTTCCCCAACTCCCAACTTGTTTTCGGCGACAAAACCCTCGCACCGGAAAGGGACGGGAAAAAGTTTTCCGATTTTCCCGCCGCGCTGATTCTCGGTCAAAGCGACATTCCCGTACCGGATTCCGCGAAAAATACCCTCCGTCAAAACGCGTTAATTCCTTTGGCGCTTTTGCTGATGGGCTCGGCAGGAACCCTAATTTTTGTCAGTCTCGGAAGCCAGATACGCGCCCGCCGACGGGAACGCTTCGTCAGCGCCGTCTCACACGAATTGCGCGGCACACTGAATACGCTTTGCGGTATCGCCGCGAACCTGAACGACGGCCTCGTTCCCGCAAAGGACTTTCCGAAAACCTTTGCCACGCTCGACAAAGCGGGCTTGGCGCTGACCCATCTTTTCGAAAACGTTCTAGCATACTCAGGATTGAAGGGCCGACGCCATCCCGGAAGCTCCAAGGAAATCATTTCCGTGGAACGCTTGGCGGAACATCTCGAACTGCGCGGCGCCGAACGCCTGCGCGTCGCGGGAATGCACCTGACCGTGCAACTCGACGAAAAATCGCGCTTCGTCCTACTGAAAACGGACGTCATCGCCATCGAACGCATCGTGATGAACCTGCTCGAAAATACCTGCAAATACGCGTGCACCCCCGACGCAAACGTGAACTTGAATGTCCGCTGTACCGGAAAATACTTGGAAATCAGCGTTCGGGACAGCGGGCCGGGAATCGATGCGCCGACGCGCGCGAAGATTTTTTCGCAAAACATCGCCCCGCGCAACGGCTCCAACAGCCTCGGGCTCGGCCTGCCGCTTTCCCGCAAAATTGCACGGGCGCTCGACGGCGATTTGTATTTAATCGAAAGCTCGGCGGCGGGAAGCCTTTTCCTGCTGCGCCTCCCGCGGTAAACCGAACGTGATTGATGCGCGACGACGCCGGAGCATTTAGCTCGTTTTCCGCGATAATTCCCTTGCGGAAAGAGGACTTTTTCGATTCAATTGGCGGTTCATTTCAGAATTTCGAAGTATCGGAACGAAGTTCTTTTTAAACCAATAAAAACAAAACAATCCAATTATCCAATGTTTCCCGCGATTCCGATGCACGGCGAAATACGGAGCCATTATCATCATGAACATCACGATTAAAGACCTCTTGGACGCCGGCGTACACTTCGGTCACCAGACCCGCCGCTGGAATCCGAAATCCCGCGAATTCGTCTTCAAACACCAGAACGGCGTTTCGATCATCGACCTCGAAAAGACCTTTGAAGGCCTCGAAAAGGCCTCGAAGTTCGTCGAAGACACGGTCGCTTCCGGGAAAGATGTCCTCTTCGTCGCAACAAAGCGCCAGGCTCAGGACCTGATGCGCGAAGCTGCAAAGTCCTGCAACATGCCCTACGCCACGAACCGTTGGATGGGCGGCTGCCTCACGAATTTCGAAACCGTCAAGGGTTCCCTCGAAAAGTATCGCAAGTATCTGCGCATGGAAGCCGACGGCTCCCTCGACAAGATGAACAAGAAGGAAGCAGCTGTCATCAAGCGCCACATGAAGCGCATGGATCGCGGCTTTGAAGGCCTTTTGGACTTCTACAAGCCCCCGGGTGCCGTTTTCGTCATCGACATCAAGAACGAAGAAATCGCCGTCGCGGAAGCTAAGCGCATGAACATCCCGGCTGTCGGTCTCGTTGACACGAACTCCGACCCGTCGCAGGTTGCATTCCCGATTCCGGGCAACGACGACGCCGTCAAGTCCGTTCGCCTCATCGTCTCCGTCATCACGGACGCGATTCAGGCCGGTTTGGCTCGCCGCAGCGTTGAAATGGAAGCCAAGAAGGCTGTCATTCCGGCGCGCCAGGAACTCGCTGCCGACAGCGATGCTGCCGGTGACGTGACGATCTCGGCCGAACTGCTGAAGGACAACCAGCTCGCGGAAAAGAAGCCGGCCCGCAAGCCGCGCACCGGAACCCGCAAGCCGCGCGCTCCGAAAGCCGCTGAATAATCCCTAAACACAAGGAAAAATTATCATGGCAACAATTGACGCAAAAACCGTTAACGAACTCCGCACCCGCACGGGCGCCGGGCTCATGGACTGCAAAAAAGCGCTCGTCGAAACCAACGGCGACATGGACGCCGCTGCGGAAATCCTCCGCAAGAAGGGCGTTGCGACGCGCGACAAGAAGGCAGGCCGCGCAGCCTCCCAAGGCACGGTCGCTTCCTACATCCACATGGGCGGTAAGATCGGCGTTCTCGTCGAAATCAACTGCGAGTCCGACTTCGTAGCGAAGAACGAACTCTTCCAGAGCTTTGCCCGCGACATCGCGATGCACATCGCCGCTGCCGCTCCGCGCTTCCTCAAGCGCGACGAAGTTCCCGCAGAAGAAATCGAAAAGGAAGCCGAAATCGTTAAGGCTCAATGCGAAGGCAAACCGGCTCAGGCAATCGAAAAGATCGTCGCCGGCAAGCTCGAAAAATTCTACTCGGAAGTTTGCCTCCTCGATCAGCCCTTCGTTAAGGACGACAAGAAGACCATCAACGAACTGATCACGGAACAAATCACGAAGACGGGCGAAAACATCATCATCTCCCGCTTCTCGCGCTTCCAAATCGGCGCGTAATTCCGGTAAAACCAAGATGAGCGTTCCCGCAAGCCACGCGGGAACGCTTTTTTATTATTGTCGCGCAACCCCTCCGCGCATTAAAAGAAAACCCGCATGATTAAAAACTGCATCATATTCGTCCTGCTCCTCGTCATCCTCCTCACGGGACTCACGGGCGCCGGACTCTACTGGCTGAACGACGACTTCAGGAAAGAAGCCGACGACATCTTCCGACTCCTCGACGAAGAAACCGAAAAAATCGACTAATCCGTCGCACACATCCAAGCAAACAACCGTCCATAAAACAGCTTCCATGGCACTCGAAAAAATCACTTCCGTACGCTCCGTCCCCGTTGTCGTCCCCGGCGACGACATTGACACCGACCGTATCATTCCCGCGCGCTTCCTCAAAAGCATCACCTTTGACGGACTCGGTGAATACGCGTTTTACGACGAGCGCAAACACGCTGACGGCTCCGAGACCGATCATCCGATGAACGCCCCCGCCGCCCAAGGCGCCGGCATCCTCGTCACCGGTATGAATTTCGGTTGCGGCAGCTCCCGCGAGCACGCTCCGCAGGCACTTTGGCGCCGCGGCATCAAGGCCGTTATCGCCGGCAGCTTCGCCGAAATCTTTTTCGGGAATGCGACTACCCTCGGCGTCGCCTGTGTTTGTGCCGACCGCGAAGCGCTCAGCCGCATCGAGGCCTGGGTCGCCGAAAACCCGGGAGAGGCAATCGAGGTCGATGTCGATCAGCTCCGTGTCCGTTTCGGCGACGCGAGCGTCCCCGTCACCCTGCCCGCCGCCGTCCGCAACGCACTCATCAACGGACGCTGGGACCCGATTGCGGATTTGCTCGAAAACGCCGAGAAAATCAAAGCTCTCTCCGAGAAAGTCGCTTAAAACGCCCGAGACGTGCCGAAGTTCAAAAAATTTGCGAAAATTTTCTTGCATGATTTACCTCGGCACGTTTTAATTGCGTTTCCTTTTTGAAATTCCAACTCCGGAAGGAACAAGTAAACGCCTTAAACAAGCGCTTTTTGGGCTTTCCGCCACATAAAATTCAATGAAAACAACTTTAGCAAAGACTCCGAACGACACCGAAAAGAAATGGTATGTCGTTGACGCGACGGGCAAGACGCTCGGACGCCTCTCCGTGCAAATCGCGGCCATCCTCCGCGGACGCCACAAGCCGACCTACACGCCGCACGTTGACACCGGCGACTTCGTCGTCGTCATCAATGCCGACAAGGTCGCACTTTCCGGCGCAAAGGAAGAAAACAAGACCTACATGTTCTACACGGGTTGGGTCGGAACCGCCTATCGCCGTAGCGTCGCCGACATGCGCGCACGTCGTCCGGAATTTCTCATCATGCATGCCGTCAAGGGCATGCTCCCGAAAAATCGTCTTGCCAGCGCGATGCTCAAGAAGCTCAAGATCTACGCCGGCGCGGAACACCCGCACGCAGCGCAGAATCCGGTTGAAATCATCGACGCAAAGTAATTTAGGAGAATTTACTCATGAATAAAGACGTTCCTGTTTTTGTTGCCGTTGGCCGCCGTAAAACCTCCACCGCACGCGTTCGTATCGCGTCCGGCTCGGGTAAAATCGTCGTCAACGACAAGCCGCTCGAAATCTACTGCTTCACGGAAGCGCTCGCGAAAGCGGCAACGCTCCCGCTCGGAGTTGCCGGTCTCGAAGGCTCTCTCGATATTTGCGTTCGCGTTAACGGCGGCGGCTGCAACAGCCAAGCCGGTGCGATTTCCCACGGTCTCGCCCGTGCGATTGAAAAATACAATCCGGAACTCCGTAGCGTTCTCAAGAAGGCCGGTCTCCTCACGCGTGACGGCCGTGCTAAAGAACGTAAGAAAAGCGGTCAGCCGGGTGCACGCAAGCACTTCCAGTTCTCGAAACGTTAATTGCTTGCCGCAATCAGAAAAACGCCTCGAATTTTCGGGGCGTGTTTTTATTTTATACCCCATGAATTTTTTCAGCCGCATATTCCTCTTCATTCTTCTCGCCGCAAGCACGCTGTCAGCCGCAGAAGCCCCGCAGCGCATCATCAGCCTCACGCCTTGTGCGACGGATATCCTCGGCGAACTCGGTATCGGCCGGGAACTCATTGGCATCACTCGTTATTGCAAGCCGCCGGCAGGGAGTCAGCCGCAAATCATCGGCGGTCTCTTAGACCCTTCCGCCGAAACCGTGCTAAGCCTGAAACCCGATCTCCTGATTCAGGCCGACATCCGCGACAAAAGCTTTCTTGAGCGCATGGAGCAATACGGCATTCCCTACATCACACTCTTTCCCGAAAATTACGAAAATATCAAGCGCGACATCACTCTCCTCGGCGAAAAAACCGGACGCCGGGAACGCGCGCAAGCCGTCGTGGACGAATGGGCCCGCACGGAAAATGCCATTCGGGAATCCCTCCGCAAACACCCGCTCCTGAGCCGCCCGCGCGTACTGATCCTCTGGGGCGAAGTCTGCGCCGGCCACCACTCCTATCTCAACGACGCCATCCTGCTCTGCGGCGGCATCAATGCCGCGCCTAAGGGCACCGCGCGCGCCTGGCCCCAGCTCTCGCGCGAAAAACTCATCACCACGCGTAGCGATTTAATTATCTACGTAACTCCCGATGGGCCCGAGCTGCTTAGCTTTGCACCGGAGCTCGCCGATACGCTGAAAAAAAATCCGGGACTTGCCCCGCTTCCGGCCGTCCGCAAACGCCAAATTTACCGTCTTAACGAAAACAGCCGCTTGCTCTATCCCTCGCCGCAACTCCGCAAGGCGCTCCCGCAACTCGCCGAAGCAATTCGCCGCTGGGCAAAAGAAGACCTTAGAAGCTTAAAATTCAAAAATTAGAGCTTAGAATTTCGCGGCATTGCCATGGCGGATGATTTTGCCGCGTTCGAGGTAGATTACGTCTTCGCAAATATTCGTCGCGACATCGGCAATACGCTCAAAGCTCTTGGAAATCGTCAGGCAATCCAGCAAATAGCCGCAAAATTCCGGATGTGCCAACATCCGTTCTTTCGCCCAAGCGAAATTCTGCCGGTTCATGGTGTCAATCACATCGTCGGATTGTATGACACGTTCGGCAAGTTCCGGATCGCGGTAAGTCATGGAATCCAAGGCCAAGCGCAGCATTTCGCGGGTGCGTTCCGCCATCTCCGCGCAGTCGAATTGTAATTCCGGCGTGCTTCCGAGTTCGAACTGCGCCATATCGGCAACGCGTTCGGCGATATTGCAGGCCATGTCCGCGATTCGCTCGATTTCGATATTCACTTTGAGGATCGTAACAACCGTCCGCAAATCGGAGGCGACGGGCTGATAAAGTGCCAAAATCTTCAAGCATTCCTCCTCGATTTTGATTTCCTCGCAATCGATACGGTAGTCGCCTTCAAGCACACGCTTTGCGAGCTGTGTATCGCGAACGGAAACGGCTTGAACCGCCTTTGCAAGTGCGTCTTCGGCGTCCGCAGCCATCTGCGCGGCCATCTGTTTCAAGTTAATAATTGCCCGGTTAAAATGTTCTTTCATCGTCGTAAAAATAAAGCGTTTTCATTGTGCTACCGCGGTTTATCCGAAGCGCCCCGTGATGTATTCTTCCGTACGCTTTTTGTCGGGATTGGAAAAAATCTTTTCCGTAGTACCGAACTCCTCGATACGTCCCTTGTAAAAAAATCCCGTAAAATCGCTGATGCGCGCCGCCTGTTGCATATTATGCGTAACGATAACAATCGTGAATTTCTCCTTCAGACGCAGGCAAAGCTCCTCGATTTTCAGTGTCGCCACCGGGTCGATTGCGCTCGTCGGCTCGTCCATCAGCAACACCTCGGGCTCCGCCGCAATCGCCCGCGCGATGCAAAGGCGCTGCTGTTGCCCGCCGGAAAGCGCTAACCCGCTGGACTTGAGCTTGTCCTTTACCTCGTCCCAGATTGATGCGCCGATTAGCGCCTGCTCCACGCGCTCGGCAATTTCGGCGCGCGACAGTTTAAAATGTAGGCGCAACGGATAAGCCACGTTATCGAAAACCGACATCGGAAACGGCGTCGGTTTCTGAAAAATCATCCCGACCCGGCGGCGCAAGTCCAACACGTCCACCTTCTTATCGAGGATGTTCACTCCGTCGAGCAGTAATTCTCCGCTCGCCCGTTGGTCCCGGTAGAGCTCGAAAATCCGGTTGTAGATTCGCAGGTGCGTGGATTTTCCGCAACCGCTCGGGCCGATAACCGCCGTAATGCTGTTCGCCTCGATGTCGATATTGTTGTCAAAAAGCGCCTGATGATTTCCGTAGAAAAAATTCAGATTACGCGCCGATATTTTTGTAGCCATAAATTTATTGTCCCCGTTCCCGAAAAACCATTCGGGTAAAGATATTTAAAGTAAGCACGAGTAAAGTGATAACGAGTGCCGCGCCCCACGCCGCCGACTGCACCGTCGGGAAAGGCGAATCCGCGTACTGTGTAATGAGCACCGGCATATTCGCCGTCGGTGCCGAGAAAAAGCGACTCGGCCAAGTATCTGCGAAAAGCGCGGTAAAGAGCAGAGGCGCCGTTTCGCCGGATACGCGTGCAATTGCGAGCAGGACGCCGGTTACCAGTCCGTTGCGTGCCGATCGGCAAACCACGGCGAGCGTCGTCCTTGCCCGCGTCATTCCGAGCGCCAAAGCGGATTCCCGAAGCGTGTAGGGCACCATCGCGAGCATATCTTCCGTCGTCCGCATCACGACCGGGAACATGATGATTCCGAGCGCCAACGAGCCCGCGAATCCCGAAAAATGCCCGCTCGGCACCACGAAAATGATGTATACGAACAAGCCGACCAAAATACTCGGCATCCCCATCATCACGTTTGCGCTGAAACGCAGGAAGTGAGCGATACGCGAATGCCGCCCGAATTCCGAGAGATAAATCCCTGCCGCAATCCCCAAAGGGACCGTAATAGCCGCCGACACGCCCGTAATGAGCAAGGTCCCCAAAACCGCATTCGCAATCCCGTTATCCGGTAGCCCGAAAGGCTTCGACGGGTTCAAAAGAAATCCCCAATCCAGCGCGCCTACCCCGTAACGCAGCACGCAAAACAGGATCCACCCCATTCCGCCGACCGCCACGGCAATCGCCGCAAAGGAAAAAAGACGAAGCGCCGCATCCGTCAGTTTACGGAAGAGCAGCGGACGCCGGCGTCGATTTAAATCACTCGAATAACTCATTGTTCCCAAGCCTAACATTCCCGCGTTTAAAGCATGTTCGTCCTGTGTTAGGTTTACGTTAAAAAAGAAGTGAACAAAAGAAAATAGTGAAAACACTCACCGGAGAAGAACTTTGAAGCCCGCGGGAAAGGCCGACGGAGCAAAAAAATGCTTTACATGAAGCGCGAGAGCGTCAATAATTCGCCTTTCAATTTTCAAAATCATAACCATCGAAACAAATGGGCAATCTCAAGAAAAAACGTCGTCTGAAGATGAACAAACATAAACGCCGGAAACGCTCTAAGGCCAACCGCCACAAGAAACGTCTCTGGGGTTAGGCCGATTGAATCGGCATTGTCGCTTTTCCCGGACGCCGCCCGCCTTGCGAGGTGTTCCGGGAAAAGTGCTTTCCCTCTCCTAAAAGTCTTTCACCCACGCGCCGCCGTGGGATTTTTATTTTAACATGACCGTGCTCGAAAAAGTCGCTCGCCTGTTCTCCGTCCGAAAAAATCCGGACGCATTCGCGGTTCTTTCGCCTACGGGAAGCGTTCGCAACGAAGCTAAAATCGTTTGCGAACTTTTTGAAAAGGGCCTGCAAAGCTACCACCTGCGCAAGCCGCGTTGGAATCCGGACCGCGTACAAGCGTGGATTAAATCGATTCCGAAAATTTACCGTTCCCGCATTATCCTTCACCAGTTTCCGGAGCTCGTGGAAAAATTTGGTTTGGGCGGTTTCCATATCCGCTGCGACGAAGCAGTCCCGGATTCGCTTCCGGCCGAGAAAATCAGCGCCCAATGCCAGCATTACGCGGACATTGAGAAATGCGACAAACGTTTTCGTTGCCTGATGCTCGGCCCGATTTTTCCGAAGCCCGACCGCGATCTCACCGTTCCCGCGCGGACCTTGCAGGAGTATGCCGCTATCGTCGCCTACCATCGCAAACAGGGCGGAACCGCCAAGATTTTTGCCTTTGGCGGTGTCTCCGAAAACAACGTAAAGCAGTGCAGAAAAATGGGTTTTGACGGAGTTGCCGTTGTCGGTGCCGTCTGGGACGACGGGAAAGAACCCGTCCCCGCATTCAAAAAACTGTGTCGCAAATGGTAGCCTCAACGGAAGCGTTCCCCGAAATTAAGCCGAAAACGCTCGTTATCGCACGTCCGGACGATTTTGCTTCCGCTGTACTTGCCTCCGCCGTACTTGCACCGACTCGCAAGGCACTTCCGCAAACGCGTATCTTCCTGTTAATCCACGCAAAATACGCGCCGCTCTACGTCGATCATCCTGCACTTGACGGCATTTTTACGATTTCGGACGATTCAACACCCGAAGAACTCGCCGCGCATTTCAAGAAGCAAAAAGTCGAAGCCATCGCCCACCTCACGTTTTCGCAAAAGGTCGCCGACGCTGCCAAGCTTGCCGGTGTTCCGATCAGTATCGCAGAAAAAGGCGAACACGACGGAAGCGTTTCGATGGAAATCTTGCGGTCGAAATCCGACACGACCCGTCATCCGGCCTTCAGAAATTTTGATTTACTGTGCCCCTTCGGCGTTGCCGCGCCTGAACATCCGGAGATTTCACTTTCGGTTTACCGCGACGCCCACCGCGAAATTTTCGGTGAAATCGGAAAGCAATACGGCCTCGCGAACCAAAGCGATTACGCGGTTTTTTGCCTCGATTCGAACCGTCAGGGTCATCCGATTGCCGCTTCCGTTTTTTCCAAAACGGCGGAATGGCTCACGCGCTTTGCGGGCATGCCGATTATCGTCCTCGGGAATCCGTCACATTCGGAAAATTTTCTCCGCTTCAGCCGCAACTCCCACGGAGCACACATCATTGACCTGCGCGGCAAGACCAGCTCCGCAGAAGATGCTTGGCTCATTCACAACGCCCGCGTCTGCCTTTCCGGGGAAAACGCCTATGCCTATCTCGCCGTCGCGATGAACTGCCCGCTGATTGCGCTGTTCGTCGATTTTTCGGACGAAGGCTGGTTCCCGCTCGGCCACCTCTCTACCAATATTTTTACGGGGGCACACCGCTTTCCCTGCGAACCGGAATGGCTCTACAATTACCGGGCTTCCCGCGCATTCAGAATCGAAAAAATCGCCTCTGCCCTGCGCTTTTCTTTAGCCCTCAGCGACGAAGAAATCAACGGAACGCACGAGATCGTAAAATCGCATAAAAACCCGTAACCGGCAACAAACGAAGACAGCCAACCCTTCGCGTTCTACGACAGCGCTCTAAGTGAGCTTTTTGTGATAATCTTAGCCTACTCGTGACTCCATCGCCTCGTGAGCCGTCTTGAAATGCAGTTTCGCAAAAGCGCCGAAGCGGGCGCGACCGAATTTTTCGACGAGTTTTTCGCCGGCCTTCCGGGTTCCGGCAGAGCAACCTTTCGGAAGCGACATGCCCGCTTGCTTTTCCAAGTCTTTGATGGCTCGCACGTAAGTGGCACGCGCAACGATTGAGGCAGCTGCGACAACAGGGTCGCTTTCCGCCTTCGTCCGCATCTGCAAATCGAAATCGATGCCGTTGCGGGACAAAAGCCGCTGTACGAGCGGCGATTTCGTAAACTGGTCGAGCAAACCCCAAGTCGGCGTTCCCGCCGGCGTTTGTTGCGCCGCAAAAAGTGCTTCCCGCAACGATAAAAAGTGAAACTGCGCCAACATCGCGTTCAGATTTTTGAACGTTCCGTCGTAAAGCGCATTGTATTTTTCCATCGTCGTCGTCGCCGTTTTGACGATGACGCCCGGTGTCGCGCGAATCATTTTTTCGAGCTCGAAAATGGAGCTTTCGGCGACGGTTTTGGAGTCGCGCACGCCGGCGTCAATCCAGGTTTTCACGGCATCCGCACCCGCAATCACGCAACAGGAGACGAGCGGACCGAACAAATCACCCTTGCCCGATTCGTCCAATCCCGCGTGATATTCAAACCATTCCGGATGATAGACATCGTCGTAGCCGAGTCGCGCCACGCCGGTCACCTGCGGTTCGATGACGTTTTGAACAAATTCCTGAGTCCCTTTTCCCGCGACAACGATTTTCCTGGAAGTGTAAACCGTAACGTTGATTTTCAGCGGCTTGGATTTATAAGAAAAAATCGCATACGGCGTTTCCGTCGCCTCAAAGCCGTTGCCCTCCGCGCAAATCTTTCCGAGGGCGGCAATCTGCGCCTCGTCGAGCGTCGAAGTCCACATCGTCAGCTGTTTTTCAGCCGCATCCTTTTGTTTTTTGAGGGCGCACATAAAAATTTATTTCCGCCAAGACTGGCGCATTTGGTCTCCCGCGGCGAGCGTGTAAATCGCGGCCGTCACCGCACGCAAAACATTGTCGCCCAAGCGTGCGGGCACACAACCGGCATTACGGGCAAGCGCGTATTCTTCCGGCGAAAAATCGCCTTCCGGACCGACGAGCCAAAGGATTTCTTCCGGCGGATTGGCAGCGTATTCCCGCGCAATTTCCGTGCAGGAGCGCGTACCCTCTTCAAGGCTCGCCGTAATCCAAAGCGCATGGCCGCGCTCCGGAGCCTGCGTTTTGAAAAAAACGTCCGGCGTCATCACGGGGAAGATTTCCGGGACAAAGGCATTCCCGCATTGTTTGCAGGCTTCGACGGCAATGGCACGCCAACGTTCCAATTTGTGCTCGGCACGCTTGGCATCGAGTTTGACTTCACTGCGGGCACTTGACAGCGGGAAAATGCGTGCCGCGCCGATTTCCGTCGCCTGGCGAATTACGTCGTCCATCAGCGAGCCCTTCGGCATCGCCTGGGCAAGCGCGAGGCGGCATTGCGGAGCGGAAACGCAAGAGCGCGATTCGACGGAAATCGTCAGAGCTTTAGCGTCGCCGCCGATGATTTTTCCGGTGAAGGTCGTTCCCTTCCCGTCAAATGCCGTTACTGCCTCACCGTTGCGCGCCCGCAGCACCTTGGCGAGGTGGAAGCTTTCTTCCTTCGAAAGCGTCAACGTTTCCGCTTCGGCGGGAACATCAAACGGATGGTAGGCGCGCAACATGGGGAATCGGGAATAGTGAACTGCGAATCGTGAGTCGTAAGGATCTGCTTCGTCAAAAACGTTGAAAGAAGCAGTATTTACGGCTCCCGTTCGCCGTCCGCCATTCGTATTTACGGTTATCGGGAGCGCAGAGCCTTGCGGATTTCGTCGGCGGTTTCTTCAATGCCGCCGAGGCTGTCGATCTGCAGATACGGGAAGGTGCCCTTGAGCGACTGCAACGGCTCAAGCGTCGTTGACGCGAAGACCTGATAGCGGACGCGGGTCTTTTCCGGGTCGATGTCGGTTTCGCGCACGGGCTTGCCGGCAGCCTTCATTTCGCGACCGCGCTTGAGCTGGCGTTCGACGGATTCGTTTTCCGTCACGTAGAGCATCAGCATCGTAAAGTTGGCCGCGAAGTATTTTTCCGGAGCCGAGGCATGCAATTCGTTGAGCTTCTTAGCGAGCAACTTCAGGCAAGCGACTTGGCCGGCGGTACGCGGGAAGCCGTCCACCATTACCCCGTCGCGGTATTCCGGACGCGTAAGGCGGCGGAAAAGCAAGCCGATGACGGTCTTGTCGTCGATGAGCTGGCCGGTTGCCTTGATGGCTTCCATTTCCGGCGTCTTGAGCAAATCGCTCATGACAATCGGCTGGGCTTTCAGTCCGAGTTCTTCGAGAATAACGTCCGTCTGCGTTCCCTTGCCGGCGCCGGGAGCGCCGTTGAGCCAGTAAATTGCCTTCGGGAAGGTCAGCGCCGCGATGCCGAGGTCGCCTTCGAGGGCTTTCCAAATGCTTTTAAAAAGCTCAATCGCTGCCGGATTGTTTTCGTCCGTTTCTTTATACTGTGTGTTGCTCATGCTTTGTTAGGTTAAGGGTTCAGGGTAAAAATTAGTAGGATTTTGCGAAGACGACGCGGCGTGCGGAGGGTTCACCGGAGAACGGGCAGATGCCGGGTTCGGGCGGGAATTCCGTATCGTCGATCGGCACGCAACGAATCGTCACGTTCAGGTCAGCCTTGATTTGAGCTTCGACTTCCGCCGAGCCGTTCCAGTGGCAGAGCGCAAAACCGCCGTGCACTTCCGGCTTGTTTTTGTTTTTCGGCGTGAAAAATTCGTAGAATTCTTCCTTCGTGTTGATGACGCGCGTGTTGTCGGCGCGGAACTTCTTGGCGCGAGCGAGGAGATTATCTTGAATTTCCTGCAATTTCTGCGGGAGCGTAGCGACAAATTCGTCGCGCAGGAACGCAGCCTTTTCGCCCGTATCGCGGCGACCGACGAAGACCTTGCCTTCGGCGATGTCGCGGGCGCCGACTTCGACGCGCAAGGGAATCCCCTTCTTAATCCAGCCCCAGGTCTTTTCGCCGCCGCGCAAATCGCGGTCGTCAATCGAAACGAGGATCGGGCGACCGTCGTAGCGTTGCGCGAGAATGTCTTTCTTGAGCGCTTCGCAGTAAGCAAGGACATCGCCGCGCTGTGCGGGA
This sequence comes from Candidatus Spyradenecus sp., assembly GCA_045651925.1. Lineage (GTDB taxonomy): Bacteria > Verrucomicrobiota > Verrucomicrobiia > Opitutales > UBA953 > Spyradosoma. The sequence goes on from JAZRTJ010000024.1 coordinate 17,928, forward strand.
TCGCGATAAATCGGAAGAATGACGACGTGCTGCGGCGCAAGGCGCGGCGGAACAACCATCCCGTCGTCGTCGGCATGCGTCATAATCATGCCGCCGATGAGACGCGTGGAAACGCCCCACGAAGTCGTCCAAGCATGCTGGAGCTGTCCGGCTTCGTTTTGGAACTGAATGTTGCAGCTCTTGGCAAAGTTTTGTCCGAGGAAGTGCGAGGTCCCCGCCTGGAGCGCCTTGCGGTCCTGCATCATCGCTTCGATGCAAAGCGTATCGACGGCACCCGGGAAGCGTTCCGAAGCCGTCTTATGCCCGCGAATCACCGGCATCGCCATATAGTTTTCCGCAAAATCAGCGTAAACGTCGAGCATCTTGCGGGTTTCTTCTTCGGCTTCTTCCGACGTCGCGTGGACGGTATGGCCTTCCTGCCAAAGGAATTCCGCGGTACGGAGAAAGAGGCGCGTACGCATTTCCCAGCGGACGACGTTAGCCCACTGATTTACGAGAATCGGCAGGTCGCGATAGCTCTGTACCCACTTCGCGTAGGTCGCACCGATAATCGTTTCCGAAGTCGGGCGCACGATGAGCGGCTCCTCGAGCTCTCCGGCAGGAACGAGCTTACCGTTTTCGTCGGCGGCAAGGCGCGAGTGCGTGACGACAGCGCATTCTTTCGCAAAGCCGTCTACGTGTTCGGCTTCCTTTTCGATGAAGCTTTTCGGAATAAAGAGCGGGAAGTAAGCGTTGACGTGCCCCGTCGCCTTAAACAGCGCGTCGAGGTCGCGTTGGATGTTTTCCCAAAGCGAATACCCCCACGGCTTGATGACCATGCATCCGCGCACCGGCGAATTTTCGGCGAGATCGGCGGCCTTGACGACCTGTTGATACCACTCGGGATAATCTTCGTCCCGACGCGGAGAAATAGCGGTTTTTGCTGCTTTAGCGCACATGATCGATAAATTTTTGTAAAACGGAAAGCCTTTAATTTACTCGCGTTCCCGCACAAACGCAAGCACCGCGAGCGAAAAACATCGGGAAAACCGCTTAAAATCCTATACCTGTAAAGCTCATTAAAAGAGCTTTACAGGGAATTTGCGAAAACCTTGAATGAATCCATGAATGGAAATCGGGCAGTCCTAAGCAAATTCGCGGCATCCTTCTGGGCCCTTTTATCAAGTATCATCCTCTTTGACTCCTTCCTTGCCTTGTTTTACGTCAACAAAGGCTCATGGGAAAACGCTCTCATAACCGTTTTTCTCGGGTGGCTTTATTGGCCTATCAGCATTCCCACTTGCCTAATAATGGCACCCGTCGTCTTTTTCGCTCTCTGCCTTTACAAGATCAGCAATTTCAAGACTCGTTTCTCGGTGTTTTGCTTTGCCGTCGTCGGTTCACTCGCCGCCCTAATGCTCCAGGCTTTATTTTTCCGGATTATGTTCAAAGCACCTTTAGTCCCCTTACTCCTACCGCCCGTTGCGTTGCTTGACGGAACCCTCATCTATTGCTTGGGCACGACGCTGGGGCTCTTCAAAAAGGAGTCGTCGGAGTCCACCGGAAATAGCGAATAAGCAAAAGGCTCCCGCGAGATTCATCGCGAGAGCCTTTCTCCGTAAACAAACCTTAGCTCCTGCGTCGGCGGGAAGCGACGAGTGTCAAAGCCCCCAAACCCGCAAGCAATCCGAAAGCCGACGGCTCCGGAATGGCGAAAACGAAATTCACCGTATCCGCCGCGCTGTTTCCCAAAAAATAGACATCTTCAATATACATTTTTGAGAGATACTCCGAAAAGTCGATGCTTGCTCCGTAGTGTCCGGTCAAACACAACCGGTCGGCGCCCCAACTGTTTTCCCGAACACCGACCCGTATGTGTGACATTTTATCCTTGTCAAAACAAGCACCGCTGGAATCGCACACCCAAACGGAAGTCAAAAGATCCGTTTCAGTATCAAACGTCGCTCCGTAAATCGTAATCGCATGTTGCCTGTTCGGGATATTAATAGACATCGCGTGCCCATTTTCTAAGGCATAGTAAATCGCGCGGCTAAGATATGTCGTGTAATACGTTTCCGATTCCCACACGCTAAACGTGCTTGTGTACGCCCACGCCATATCGGCCACTTCATCTTTTGTAAAAATATCTTCGTAGTAGCCGCCGGCGGTCCAAAATGCGTCCGTCGGGTAATACCCGCCCACGGCTCCGGCAGAATAATGTCCGAGCCACCAACGATAAAGCGGATCCGGAAATCCCCCTGTATATCCGCTGTAAATGGAAAGATAAGTGTCGTACACGTCTTGAGCGTTTTTCGGCGCGTCGGATTGCGGGGCATGATACTGCTGCCAATGCCCGATGACATTGCTTCCGGAAGCCGCCCAGCAAGTTGGCCTTGAACCCTGTTGGACGTTGTTATACGTTGACGAATTTTGAGGATCCACTCCCGTCGCCAAAACCGTACGAATTTCCGCCGAAAGCGGTAGTGCCGCGCTCAAAAGCGCAAGAGAACCAATCGTTTTAAATAAAATATTATCCATGTCGCAAATCCTACAAACCCAATAGAGATAAAGTCAATATTACACACGAGTACAAAAAGGCGCTTCCGAAAATTTTCACGGAAGCGCTTTTATAATTAACTTGGTTTCATTTTCGTCGGCGACGGGAAGCGACGAGTGCCAACGCCCCCAGCCCCGCCAACAAGCCGAAGGCCGAAGGCTCGGGAATTGAGTAAACAAAGTTCACCGTATCCGCCAACGAGTTGCCAAGGAAGTACGCATTGCCAATATACTTTCCTCGATCATAGGAATCATCGTAATCCATCCCGTTATTGTAGCCAAGTAACGAAAGGTATTCATCTCCGTCCGCTCCCGTTCGCACCCCAACCACGACTTCGGAAATTTCTTTTTTGTCAAAACTGTATCCGCTGGAATCGCAAAGCCAAACCGAAGTCAGCAAATTTGTTTCCGTATCAAAACTTGCTCCGTAAATCGTTAGTGCGTGTGAATCATTCGGCACATTAATCGCCATTGCATAACCCTGTTCCAATGCGTAGTAAATCGCCCGGCTGAGGGAGGTCGTAAGAAATCCCTCATACTCTCCCGTGGGAGAAGTCCCGCTAAAACTCGAAGTATACGCCCACGCAACCTCTTTGACATCATTTATCGTCGCATAAACATCCGTATAATACCCGCCGCTTTGAGAATAATTGGGCTCAACCGGATCATACCCGCCTAATATTGCGGCGCTGTGATGGCCCAACCACCACTGATAAAGCGTTTCGGGACGCCCGCCCGTGTGGTTGCTAAATATTCCGATATACGAATCATAAACCTCTTGAGCACTTTGGGGAGCATTTGATTCCGGAGCATGGTACTGCTGCCAATGCCCGATGACATTACTCCCGGAAGCCGCCCAGCAAGTCGGTCTCCAGCCCTGTTGGACATTGTTGTAGGTTGAAGCATCCTTAGGGTCGACTCCCGTTGCAAAAACCTCGATGATTTCTGCCGAAAGCGGGGAGACGGAGAGCGTCATAAGCAAGCCGGATAAAAAACTCGTTTTTAGCCACATGTTTTCCATACCCGATAAACTATCTTTTGATAGTCATTCCGTCAACCGAATACAACACAACGGTAAGAACAAGCAAAAAGGCGTTCCCGCGAAATTGCTCACGGGAACGCCTTTCTTTAAGCGTTAAGCTCTAATCTTTAAGCTTTCCTCTTACTTCTGCGGTTTCGGCAGAGCGAAGAAGAGGATACCGCAGATGAACATGAGTCCGCCGGCGACGGCAAGCGTCGTGGTCAACGGCACGCCTTGGTCCTTGAACCAGCCGCCGAAGAACGAAATCAGTGCGCCGACACCCGCCGAGGTCAGATTCAGCAAGCCGTAACCGGTTGCGGAGTAACGCTCGTCGATGTGCGAGCGCATGACGGGCATGAGCGTCGCGTCGAGCGAACCCTGTGCAATCCCCTGAGTCGCGACAAGCGCGAGCATCGTGTAAAACAGCCAGCTAACACCGCCAAGCATACCGGCGAGGACAACGGCGAGAATGACGCACGGTCCCGCAAGCGCGAAAGAAATCCCGGGGACGAGTGCGCGTGCCTTGAGGTTTTTCTGCACCCAGCGGTCGGCGATAATTGCGGCGACGATAACGGCGACGTACTTCGCAATGGAACTCCAGAGCGTTGCAGCCGGTCCGGCTTCACCCGCCGTCAGATTCGGGAAGGTATCCATCAAAAGCGTCGGATACCAGGTAAGGAGGAACCAGTTACCCGCACCGGCGAAAGCAACGACGGTCAGCAAAATCCACATCGGACGAGAGCTGAGCAGGCTCTTGAAGACCTGAGCCCCGGACATCTTTTCGAAGTCGGCAGGCTTTTCTTCCTTGGCGACGACGGGAGCTTCCTCACGAAGCTGTTCGCGAGCATTGTCTGCGGGAGCCTTGCTCGGATCGCGCAGGAAAACGATGAGAATGAAGCCGTAAATCACGCCGACGAGACCGAAGACCGCGAAGGTCATGCGCCAGCCGATGGCGTCGGACATCGTTGCACCGTAACCGGCAAGGGCCATCCCGGCGTAAATACCGCTCATGTGAATACCGGTCGCGAGCGAGCGCGTGCTGCCGCGGTGGTAGTCGGTGATGAGTGCAAGCGCGGCAGGAATGTAGAAGGCTTCGGAAACGCCCATCGCGGCACGCGCGATAAAGAGCGTCGTGTAGTCCGTTGCATGCCCCGTCCACCACGTTACCGTGGACCAAACGACGAGCGAGCAAAGAATGACCAAGCGGCGGGAATAACGGTCCGCGAGAAAACCGCCGACAGGGCTCAGCACCGCGTAGATGACGAGGAACGCCGAGGTGATCAGACCGAACTGGGCGTCCGTCATCGGGATGTCTTCAACGATCGGAGCGCGAACGACCGAGAGCAATTGGCGGTCGAAGTAGTTGAGCATCACGACGATCCAGAGCAATCCGACGGCGACCCACGCCCAGAGGCCGGGTTTCGTATTCGGATCGGCAAGATTGACGACGTTACGTACGCCCTTCCGCCATGCCTGAATCGCGACAATCGCGATGACGACAAGCATCAGTCCGATGACCAATGCGTCAAAGGTCGGAGACGTTCCCGTCGCCGGATCCTCAAGTCCTTTAATGTAGTTTACGATAGCATTCATAGTTTTTAAAAGATGAAGACTTAAAGAGACTCCTTGCGGACCTTTAATCTTTAAGCGTTATCTCGATCCGGCAGCAATCCGGCGAGCGGAATCCGGGCTTAAGTTCGCCGCAGATAAAAAAGATTTTCTGGGTTGCCCGGGAAGAGAGCTAAGTCGGATCGTAGGCATGTCCTTCTGTGAGCCAAGGAG
>JAZRTJ010000025.1:0-33469 GCA_045651925.1 Candidatus Spyradenecus sp.
CGGCGTGATCATGCGTGCAGCTTTCGCTGTGGACGTGTTGTTCGTCTGTATGCGTTTCTTCGGCATGCTTGTGTTCATGCTGATGGTTGCAGCCTTCTCCGTGTTCGTGGGTGTGTTCTGCATGAGCGTGTTCCTCGGCGATGGCGGGAAGGTTCCACGCGACGGCGGCAAGGAAAAGAGCGGAAATTTTCAAAAGGTGTTTTTGATTCATGGGAATTTTGTTTTTAGGGAACGATGGATAACGAATAGTGAATGGCGTGGTGAATTATTCGTTGCTTGTCGTTTGTTGTTCGTTAATTTTCAGGGCCAAGATTTGAATGCGGCTTTTCAGGTAATCGCCGAGGGCATCGCAATTGGCGAGTTCGGCGGCGAAATGCTGTTGGGCGGCTTCGGAAAGAACGGTCGGGAGCGCTTCGCCGGCGGCGATTTCGGCGTAGATTTTGCGGAGGCGTTCGCGGAGTTCGTCTGTGCGCCGGGCCTGTTCGCGGCAATGCGTTTCGGCGATTTTCTGTTCTCTCTCGAGGCGGCGCAGATCGTGGAATTGTTCCTGCCATAGCGTGAGGGTTTCGTGGCGGACGAGGGCGCGATCGCCGCTGGCGCTGGCGATGCCGACGCGGTTGCGGTTCCAGGCGGGAAGCGTGAATCCGATGCCGAGGGTGAGCGAGTCTTCGAATTTGTCATTGCCGTCGATTTCATAGCTCGGACCGAGCGAAAGCTCCGGGTATTGGCGGCGGATTTCCGTCTTTAGCGCGGTTTCGCTCGCGGCGTAAAGGGCGAGAGCGGCGCGGATTTTCGGTAGCTCGGCGAGTTGTTCCGGCGTCGGCGAGGGTACGGGCGCGGGAACGGTTTCCGGCAGGTGTGCGGAAAATTGAATTTCCTGAGCGATGCGCGGTGCGAGGCCGAGTTCGCGGACGATGCGGGCGCGCAGTTCTACGACGGCGAGATCCAAATCGCGTTTTTCGCTCGAAGCGGCGTTGAGGCGGTCGCTCTCTTTTTGCATTTCCCCCGCCGAGATTTCGCCCAGTTCAAAAAGTTTTTCGAGGCGGGCTTTTTCTTCAACGACTTTTGCAAGATAGGCTTCGGTAATGCGGAGTTTTTGGGCCGCAACGGCGTAATCGATCCAGAGCGCGGCGAATGTGTTGCGGAAATCGAACTCTGCCTGCACCAACGTCCACGCATCTGATTCGCTGTAGTGGGCGGCGGCTTCTTCGGCGAGCCCGGGAAGCCCGGTCACCGGGATGGTGAGGCCGACGCTCGGCGTATAGGCCCAGGGTTGCGAGCCGCTGTTGAGGACGCGCTTGAGCCCGAAAGAAACGGAGGGATCTTCCCACCAGCCGGATTGTTTTTCGACGTCGCGGCTCTTGGCGAGGCGGAGGCGGGCGCGGTTGAGCTCCGGATTGAAGGCGAGGCCGAGGAGCTGGGCATCGGAGAAGGAAAAGGCCGGAAGTTTTTTCGCGAGCGTTTCGGAGCTTTCGACCCAGGCGCGCATTTCATCGCCGAGGTCTAGGGGATCCGCTTCGTAGCTCACGCAGGATACGAGCGGAGCAATCGCGGTAAAAAGAATTAGAGATTTTGTTTTTCGCATGAAAAAAGCGTTTGAAAATTCGGATAAAAGGGAAAGCGTCGTACGCAAGGTAAAATACCCTTGCGGAGACACGGCAAAAGCTCGCACGCGGGTTGCGGCGAGGCGGCGGAAGCTAAGCCAGAATAGGAAGTGCGGCCCCGATTTTCGGCGGCGAGGCGCACAGGCGCGAGTCGGGCGGCGCGGTTCCGTTTATCTGTGTCGGCGGGAGTTGTGTTTCGGGATGTTTTAAAATCGCGAGGAAATCTTGGAGGAAAAAGGCCCCGACGGCGGGAAGCGAAAGGACGCTGACGGTCGCGGGAATGGTGTCGTCCAAGTCAAAATCAAGTTTCTCGTGGGCGTTTCGGGGTGTTTCGGAGGCGTGGTCCGCGTGCGCGCAGGCGGTGCAGCAGGTCGTGCAGACGGAGACGTCCGAGCAGGCGTTCATACCCGCAAACGAAAATTTTCCTTCGGAGAGGCAGAATCCGACGACGCTCATGTTGCCGACTAAAGTAAGCAACAGGGCGAATGCAAGCGTTAGGATTCTGATGAAACGCATGCCTAAAAAATCTTCCATGCACCTCCGCCTGTCAACGTCCGATTTTCCCCGCTCGGGAATTGGCGCGGAAATGCGGAAAACGTCGCCGCGTTAAATTTCAATTTGCGCCGTTCCCGCGAAAAATCTACGATTAGCCGCAAAACTTTTTTCGCATGAGCACTTCTGAATATAATTTTCCCGAAATCGAAAAACGCTGGCAAAATTTCTGGGCGGACGACAAAACGTTCCGCGCCGAAAACAAGTCGGACAAACCGAAATTCTATGTCCTCGACATGTTCCCGTATCCGTCGGCGGCAGGTTTGCACATCGGCCATCCCGAAGGCTATACCGGCTCTGATATTCTTGCCCGTTATAAACGTGCGAAGGGCTTTAACGTGTTGCATCCGATGGGTTGGGATGCCTTTGGTCTTCCTGCCGAACAATACGCTATCAAGACCGGCAATCACCCGCGCGGACAGACGCTGTCGAACATCGACAACTTCCGTCGTCAGCTCCAGATGCTCGGCTTCGCCATTGATTGGGATCGTGAAATCGCAACCATCGATTCCAAGTATTTTAAGTGGACGCAGTGGATTTTCCTCAATCTTTTCAAACACGGGTTGGCTTATGTTGATGACAAGCCGGTTTGGTTTTGCCCGGAACTCGGGACCGTGCTTGCAAACGAAGAAGTGCTCAACACGGACGAGGGACCGCGTAGTGAGCGCGGGAATTTTCCGGTTGAGCGTCGTCCGATTCGCCAGTGGGTTTTGAAAATCACGGCTTATGCGGAAAAACTCATCGCGGGTTTGGACGAACTCAACTGGCCGGATTCCACGAAGCGTCTGCAGAAAAACTGGATCGGACGCAGCGAAGGTGCGGAAGTCGAATTCCCGCTTGCCGACGATCCGGAAACAAAGCTGAAAATTTTCACGACGCGGCCGGACACGCTTTACGGCGTGACCTACATGGTCATCGCGCCGGAACATCCGTTGCGCGAACGACTCACGGCTCCGGAAAAACGAGCCGAAGTCGAAGCGTACGTTGAGAAAGCACGCAATAAATCCGACCTCGAACGCACTGATTTGGCAAAGGAAAAAACCGGTGTTTTCACGGGTTGCTACGCGATTAATCCGCTTAACGGCGACCGCGTTCCCGTTTGGGTTGCCGATTACGTCCTGATGGGCTACGGCACGGGGGCGATTATGGCTGTTCCCGCGCATGACGAGCGTGACTGGGATTTTGCCAAAGCACACAATATTCCGATTATTCAAGTTGTGGACAATCCCGACGCGAAGGTCGATGTTCAGGAATCCTCTTTCGTTGCCAACGGCGTGCTTGTCAATTCCGGCAAATTCTCCGGTATGCCGACCTCCGAATCCAAAAAGGCAATCACGCAGTACGTCGAAGAGCAGGGCTGGGGCCGCGGCACCGTCAATTACAAGCTTCGCGACTGGCTCTTCTCCCGCCAGCGTTATTGGGGCGAACCGTTCCCGATTGTTTGGGTTGCTGAAAGTGATTACGAAAAAATTCCGGCGGATTCCGCGTTGCGTGAATTCATGCCTCAGGAAAAAATCGCGTACAAGACTTTCGACGGCGAAACGCTCGTTGCCGTGGCGCTCCCGTCTTCTTCTCTCCCGCTTGAACTTCCCGAAGTCGAATCCTATAAGCCGTCGGGAACGGGCGAATCTCCGCTCGCTAACGCCAAGGGCTGGGTGAACATCTTTATCAATCTCTCAACGGGCGAAACGCGTTCCCGCGCCGAGGGCGAAGCCGCCCCGGAAGGCTGGGTCGCCGCCACGCGCGAAACGAATACCATGCCGCAGTGGGCCGGCTCCTGCTGGTACTATCTGCGCTATCTCTCGCCGGATTTTGACGGAGCCCCCGTTGATCCCGAAGCATTCGCCTATTGGCAGACTCCGGATTTCTATATCGGCGGTGCCGAACATGCCGTGCTCCACTTGCTTTACGCGCGCTTCTGGCATCGTTTTCTTTACGATATCGGCGTACTCTCCACGCCGGAGCCGTTTACGCGCCTTTTCCACCAGGGAATCATTCTCGGTGAGGACGGCGAAAAAATGTCGAAGTCGCGCGGGAACGTCGTCAATCCCGACCAAATCGTCGCCGACTACGGAACGGATGCCTTGCGCCTTTACCTGATGTTCCTTGGCCCGCTCGAAGCGATGAAACCGTGGAATACGAAGGGTATTGAAGGTGTCGCACGTCTCCTGCGTCGTCTGTGGCGCCAGTTTGTCGATGAATCGACGGGTGGGCTTTCGGCACGCATTGCCGACGATGCTCAGGAAAGCTCGGATTTCCAACGCGTCTTCAATCAGTCGATTAAGAAGATTTCGTCCGACATTGAGTCGCTCGGCTTCAACACCGCGATTTCGCAATACATGATTTTGATGAACGCGCTCGAAAAGGAAGCGGCGTTCACGCGTGAAACCGCACGCGGCTTGCTCAAGCTTATCGCTCCGTTTGCTCCGCATATCGCGGAAGAACTGTGGAACCGCCTCGGCGAAACAGGGTCGGTCTGTGTTGCTGCGTGGCCGGTTTGCGACGAAGCTAAGCTCGTCGAGGATTCCGTCACGATTGTCTTCTCCGTCAACGGAAAGCGTCGTAGCGAAGCGAAACTTCCGGTCGGTGCGACGAAGGACGCGATGGTTGCCGCCGCGAAGGCGGATGCCACGGTGCAGAAATTTATCGAAGGCAAGGAAATCGTCCGCGAAATCGTTGTTCCCGGCAAGCTCGTCAACATCGTTGTCAAGTAAGCGCTTAGGGCAACTTCTATAAATTCGTTTAGAGACTAACCTTCGTAAAGAGCGTCCCGGGTATCCGGGGCGCTCTTTTTGTACGTGCTAGTCCGCGCAAAGCAAATCTCCGTCATTAGTTTTTTTTCTCCGGGTCAATTATCAAAACCGAAATAGGTCAATTAGTATCTTAAAATTCGGAAACTTAATATTTTCAAACAAGCCTAATAAATATCATTGTTGACAGCTTATTTTTGAAAATTTAGAAACGCCAAAAAGTCAATTAATGTTTTGTCTAATCGTTCGTTATGGATTCTAAATTCGTTCACAGAGATTTAACAATGTTTCGTCCCGATTTCGACTCTGTCGTGACGGATTTGATTCTTGAATTGAATTTTCTTCGAAAAAAGCACTTAGGCGGAACGACTCCTCCGGCGATTTTTTTTCAATTGAAAGAGCTTTTCCATGCTTTTGAAAGTTTGGGATCAGCACACATTGAAGGAAACAATACAACCATCTCCGAATATTTGGCGGAAAAGACGCAGACGAATCCCCGGAAGCGTGCAGAAATTTCCGAAATTAGAAATATTGAGTGTGCATTAAATTTCATCGACGAAAACATTAAAGAGATTGCTTTCAGTAAAATGTTGCTGCGGGAACTCCATAAGCGAGCCGTGGACGGCTTGATGCCTCCGTCTTCCGGCGGTGAAGGGTCGTTCACTCCGGGCGAATTTCGTCGCGGGAACGTAAAAATTAACAATGCGGTTCATTGCCCTCCGGATGCAGCACAAATCGATTCGTATTTGGAAGAACTGCTTGATTTTATAAATAAGGATTTCGGAGAAAAATACGATTTACTGAAAGTCGCAATCGCACACCATCGCTTTGTTTGGATTCATCCGTTTGACAACGGGAACGGACGGGTCGTCCGCCTGCTTACGTATGCGATGTTGGTGCGTGGCGGATTCAATGTTGAAATGGGCGGAAGAATCCTCAATCCCACGGCGATTTTTTGCAACGATCGCAACCTCTACTACAGCAAGCTCGCCGCTGCGGATTCCGGAACTCCAGAAGGCATTTCGGAGTGGTGCGAATATGTTCTGGGCGGGCTTCGCGACGAAATTGAAAAAGTAGACAGGCTCTGTGATTACGATTTTTTAAAAACAAAAATACTTTTTCCCGCACTGAAAAAAAGCCTTTCATACGGAAGGCTTTCGCCCAACGATTGGGAAGCTCTCTCAATTGCAATTGAAAAAGGGACTTTTAAGGCTCCGGATTTGTCCCCGGCTTTTCGCGGGAATTCGAAATCGGGGCTTTCCCGATATATTCGGCGCTTGCAGGATGAAAATCTAATACTGCCGTTAACCCCTAAAGGAAGAATTTACACCCTGAGTTTTCAGAATCGGGCAATTTGGGCGCCGGTTGCGGATTGTCTGATAGACGAAGGATTTCTCCCTGAAACTCTTAGGTAGTCAATACTTCCTCGAGGGAGGACGCAGAACCTAAAACTGCGTCGCGGATTCCGGTTTTCTGTTTGCCAAGCCGCTTACGCAGGCGTTTAATAGTCGAACATTTTAATTATCTACACATCATGGCAGCTAAAACAATTCGTGATATCGATGTTAACGGCAAACGCGTGTTCATCCGCGTTGACTTCAATGTCCCGCAGGACAAGGTGACGGGTGCGATTACGAACCCGCAGCGCATTATCGCGGCGCTTCCGACGATTCAGTACGCGCTCGACAACGGAGCCGCCGTCGTGCTCGCTTCTCACCTCGGTCGTCCGAACGGTCAGGTTACGCCGAAATTCTCTCTCAAGCCCGTTGCCGAAGAGCTTTCCAAGCAGATCGGCAAGCCGGTGAAATTCGTCGAAGATTGCGTCGGCGAAGCCGCAGAACAGGCTAAGGCAGAACTCAAGCCGGGCGAAATCCTCCTCCTCGAAAACCTGCGCTTCCACATTGAAGAAGAAGGCAAGGCGAAGGACGCTGAAGGCAATAAGATTAAGGCCGATCCGGAAAAGGTTGCCGCATTCCGCGCCAGCCTCTCCAAGAACGTGGATGTCTATGTGAACGACGCGTTCGGCACGGCTCACCGCGCTCACTCCTCCATGGTCGGCGTCGATCTTCCCGCGAAGGTTGCCGGCTTCCTCATGGAAAAGGAACTCAAGGCATTTGCCGCGGTGCTCGATAATCCGGCACGCCCGCTCCTCGCCATCCTCGGCGGCGCAAAGATCGCGGACAAGATTCCGCTGATTAAGAATCTCATCGACAAGGCCAACGAAATCATCATCGGCGGCGGTATGGCATTCACCTTCAAGAAGGTCATGCAGAACATGGAAATCGGTTCCTCCCTCTTCGACGAAGAAGGCGCTAAGCTCGTTCCGGAGCTCATCGCTAAGGCTGCCGAAAAGGGCGTGAAGATCACGCTTCCGGTTGACTACGTTTGCGCGGACAAGTTTGCGGCAGATGCGAACACGCAGGACGCAACCGACGAAACCGGCATCCCGGCCGGCTGGATGGGTCTCGACGTCGGCCCGAAGACGAGCGAAATCTTCACGGCCTCCATCCTCGCTTCCAAGACCATCGTTTGGAACGGTCCGGCAGGCGTCTTCGAATTCGACAAGTTTGCAGCCGGCACGAAGGCCATGGCCGACGCAATCGCGAAGGCAACGGCTGACGGCGCAACGACGGTCGTCGGCGGCGGCGACACGGCTACGGCAGCCAAGAAGTTCGGCGTTGCCAAGACCGTTTCTCACTGCTCCACGGGCGGCGGTGCTTCCCTCGAACTCCTCGAAGGCAAGGTGCTCCCGGGCGTTGACGCTCTCGACAAGGCTTAAGATTTAACAAACAAGAAATAATGAATAGCGAATAATTTATTCTTTAAAGTTTTTGCCGGGCAAAAACCTTACAATGAGTTATTCACTATTCATTAATTATTCATTAAGAACAACTATCTATTTTTAATTAAAAATACTATGGCACGTAAAATTCTCATCGCAGGTAACTGGAAAATGAACAAGACGGCGACGGAAGCCGTTGAGCTCGCAAAACCGATCATCGAAGCGATCGGCAATCAGAACAACATCGACGTTCTGATGTGCCCGACCTTCACGTCGATTCCGGCGGTTTCCGCTCTCATCGGCAACTCGACGGTCAAGCTCGGCGCGCAAAACGTCAGCGACAAGGCCTCGGGCGCTTACACGGGCGAAATCTCGGCTGCTATGCTCCGCGACCTCCACGTCTCCCACGTTATCCTCGGACACAGCGAACGCCGCAGCTACTACGGCGAAACCGATGCGTTCATCAACAAGAAGGTGCTCACCTGCCTCGAAAGCAACCTCGTCCCGGTCCTCTGCGTCGGCGAAACGCTCGAAGAACGCGAAGCCGGTAAGGTTGAAGAAGTCATCAAGACCCAGCTCGTCGGCGGTCTCGCCGATGTTCCCGCAGACAAGGCGGAAAACATCGTCATCGCTTACGAACCGGTTTGGGCTATCGGCACGGGCAAGACCGCTACGCCGGAACAGGCTCAGGAAGTTCACGCATTCGTCCGCAAGATGCTTGCTGAAATCCTCGGACCGGTCGCCGACAAGATTCGCATCCTCTACGGCGGATCGATGAAGCCCTCCAACGCAGACGAACTGCTCGCAAAGCCGGACATCGACGGCGGCCTCATCGGCGGCGCAGCGCTCGTCGCGAGCGACTTCCTCGCCCTCGTCGAAAGCGGCGTCAAGGCACAGGCTTAATTAAGCGCTTAAAGATTAAGGCTTAACGCCTAAAGAAGAACGTTCCCGTGAAATTCGCGGGAACGTTTTTTGTTAAATAGATTAAGGCTACCTTTAGAAATTCGTTTCAAGCGGTTTTGCAGAGGTTCGCAATTCGCTCCATTACGCCGCAGGCACGTAAACGGGTCTGTCCCTGTCATTTTGCGGCGTTTGTTTTTCATAGATTATCCGCGGGTTTCGGCTATGGCCTGCGCCCGCGGTTATCCCATGTAGTGCACTTCCGGCGCACAGACTCTGACAGGTGGGAAGAAGAAAATTTAGGACAATACCCTAAAAACGAATTTCTAGAGCTTGCCTTATGGATTAAAGTTTAAAGAGAGCGTGCACTCTCAGACATCGGGCTATCTAATAGTTAATGGCTAACAGTTTCTTTGCACTCTTTAACCTTTAATCTTTAATCTCCCTTCCGCAGGAAGGTATTTCCCGAAGAACTCCGGCGGCGGGCTTTCCAATTCGACGGGCTTGCCCGTGCGCGGGTGGGCGAAGACGAGTTTCCACGCGTGAAGCGCCAAGCGTTCGGCGCGGATTTTGCCGTACATTCTGTCGCCCAAGACGGGATGGCCGATTTCTGAAAACTGTACGCGAATCTGATTTTTTCTCCCCGTAATCAGTTCCGCACAGACGGCGGTCCAATTGGCTCCGCGTACAACAACGCGATAGCGCGTTTGGGCGAGTTTGCCTTCGCGGGGATTGTTCACGGAAAAAACGCGGTAGGCTTCGTCCTGAGCCAAGTAAGATTCGAGCAGGCCTTCGTCTTGCGGCAATTTTCCCGCGACGACGGCGAGGTAATGCTTTTTCACGCTTTGCCAATCTTCGTGCATCGCTTCGCGCAATACGAGCGACTTGGCAAAAACGAGAATGCCGCTGGTTTCGCGGTCGAGTCGGTTGACGGCAAAAAGTTCCTTACGGGACTTGCTTTGGCCTTTCCGGATAAAATTTGTCAGCAGGGAAAGGGCGTTGCGGTCGGGTTCGTAGCGCGCAGGCACGCTGAGCAGGCCGCAGGGTTTTTCGATGATGAGCAGGTCGGCGTCTTCAAAAAGGATGCGAACGCCGCGCGGAAGAAATTTTTCCGGAGGATTTTTTGCCATGAAAGTGCTTTAGGCGTAGAGCCAATATTTTTTGATGCGGACCTGAAAGAGGCGCGCCTGCTTGTCCCATAGGTCGTACCAGGCACGGATATTGATTTTAGCGCCGTCGCGGGCCAGGGCGTTGAAAAACGCTTCCGAGCCGACGTGTTTAATAAAGAGCTCCCGCTCGCTTTTTTTCAGCGCGGCAAAGGGATTGGTGCCGCTCCAGAGGCAGGCTTGGCGCATCAGGTGAAAGCTGATTTCGCAGGGGCGCAGCGCGTTCCAATTGGAAATGGCGAGGTAGGCGCCTTCGTTCTTTTCGATTTCGCGCGGGAGCGCCGTCAGGCCGCGGATAAAGTAGCTGTTGATCGTCGCGACCAGGGTTTTCGCGTCTTTCTTCGGATAGGTAATCCAGCGGAACGGGAAAGTCAGTTTGCCGTCGGCGGCGCGGAAAGTATGGGCGAATTTTCCGGCTTGCGTGCCCAGACCGCTCATCGCGTAGCCTTCGACGGCTTCCGGCGAATTGATATAAGGCGAAGTCGGGATCCAGCGCAGCCCGGTGTCGCGCCAGCGCATGGCTCGTGTCCAACCCTGCATTTTGACGACATCGACGCGGCCGCGTGCGCGTGCGTTTTTCGTCAGCGTCAGCCAATTCTCACGCGTGGCGGCAATGGCGAGTTCGCCGATGGTCAGTCCGTGAACGTAAGGCACGGGATACATGCCGACGTAGCTTTGCCACTTGTCGTCGAGCATCGGGCCGTCCACCTTGAGTCCGCCGAGCGGATTCGGGCGGTCGAGCACGATCACGGGAATGCCGGCGTCGAAACAGGCTTCGAGCACGTAACGCATGCACGAGACGTAGGTGTAGCTGCGGGAACCGATGTCCTGCAAATCAATCACCATACAATCCAGGCCGCTAAGCATGTCCGGCGTCGGCTTGCGCGTCTTTCCGTAGAGCGAGAAAACGGGTAGCTTCGTCTTGGAATCAATTTGATTCTGGACGATTTTTTCGGCGGGGACATTGCCGTAGATGCCGTGTTCCGGACCGAAGAGTTTGACGAGCTTGACGCCTGCTCTGCGGCCGCGCGTGTGCAGAACCTGAATCGTGCTTTCGCCGCGGGAATTGACGCCCGCCTGATTGGTGACTAGCCCGACGCGTTTGCCGCGGAGGCGTTTGAATTTTTCCGCTTCGAGAACATCGATTCCGAGCTTAATTTTCGGAGCCGGGCCCTCCGTCGTCGCCGCAAACAACCCGCCGCCGAACGCGAGTGCCGCGCCGGCAAGCAAAGAGGTCTTGATGAACTGACGACGATCCATGGAGGGAGAGCTTAAAGATTAGTGCTTAATGCCGGAATAGCCTTGTTCCACCGCTTCCGCCGTTTTCTGTTTCAGTATCGACGAACCGAACCATTTTTCAAAGCGCGTGACAACCGTTTGTTGCATTTTCACTTCTCGCGTAAGGGTTCTTCTTACAAAAAAGACGTAGCTTTGAAGTGCTTCGGAAACTTCCATTTTTTCGAGTTCCGGAATTGATTTTTCGTGCGCTTGAGCGATTTCGACTGATTTAGCGTAGAGCTTTGCGACTTGTTCCGCGGCTGCATCCGCAGAGGCTTTATCGTGTACGGAAAGCCAAAAATCCCGCTGTTCTTTTATGTGTTCAAGAGCGGGTTTCATGGTGGCCCATGCGGCAGCATCGTCTTTTGCCGTAAACGGAGGAAGGTCTGAAAAATCGGCATTGAAAATCTTGGGCTTAACCGGGAAAAGGCGTTTTACTTGTGTGGGTCTTCCCGCTTCGTAGTAGGCTTCGCGGTAGGCGTTTTCAAGTTCCCGCGAATCGAACCACTTGTGCGTTTCCGCAATCGCTTTCCAAAGTTCCTGTGTCTTGAGAAGCTCCGGAGAAACAGGCATCTCTGCGTTTTCGTAGGAGCGTGTAATGCCCTTCATCAGCGATTTGAGGGAGGATGCCGCGACGGCGGCGGATTTTTTGTCCGTGACGGATTGGGTTAATTCCAGGAACAGGATGTCATGAGATTTGTTGCTGACGGAAGCTGTCGGCGCTTTCCGGGAACTTTCCCGTGCCGATGCGGGAAATGCCGAAGAAAAGCAGAGGGCGCAGACGAGGCAGCTTGCGGCGATATAGAATTTTTTCATGAGCTGACGATTTTAGAAGGTATAAATATTAAAAAGGGGCGGTACTTTTTCCGCTTTGTCGAAATCGCTCTTTCGGGAAACTTCGGCAAAGCGGCAAGAGCGCCGCTCCCCTTGATGCCTGATGTCTTTAGAGCAATTCCGCGCGAAGCTCGGCGCCCGATTTCGGCGAAAGCCATGCCGGCGGAATATCGAAAACGGTGAATGCGCCTTTACCGCCGTGGGCGACGAGACGCGTGGCCGCACGTGCGTAGGCGACGAGGACGCTTGCCGTGAATTCCGGATTCGAGCCGAGCTTGATGCCGTATTCGACGACGTGTTGCGTTTCGCCGTTGACGCCGGTGACGCCGCTGCGCAGCACGAATCCGCCGTGCGGGATGCCTGCGTGGTCGCGATCAAGCTCTTCCTGCGAGATGAAATGCACCGTCGTGTCGTAATCCGCGAAGTAGTTCGGCATCGTCTTAATTTCATTTTCGATGCGGGCGAGGTCGGCGCCGGGCTTGGCGACGACAAAGCATTCGCGGGTGTGCTTCTGGCGCGTGGAAAGTTCCGGGTTTTTACCGGCACGGACGGCATCAAGCGCTTCCGCCACGGGGACGGTGTACTGCTTGCCGTCGGCAACGCCTTCGACGCGGCGAATTGCGTCGGAATGGCCTTGGCTGACGCCTTTGCCCCAGAACGTGTAATCTTTGCCTTGCGGGAGCAGGGCATTGCCGTAGAGGCGATTCAGCGAGAACATGCCGGGGTCCCAGCCCACGGAGATGATGCCGACGGTGCCTGCGGCCTTGGCGGCGGCATCCACGGCGTCGAAGTGTTCCGGAATCTTTGCGTGCGTATCGAAGCTGTCGATGCAGTTAAATTTGGCGACGCATTCCGGTGTCTGCTTCGGAAGGTCGGTTGCGCTTCCGCCGCAGAGGATCATGACGTCAATTTTGCCGATGAAATCATTCATCGCGTCCAGAGCGAAAACTTTCGTTTCCGCGAGTGCGGGTTTTACGTCCGCCGGGTTGCGGCGGGAAAACACGCCGACGAGTTCCATATCGTCGTTTTGAGCGACCGCGAGTTCTACGCCGCGGCCGAGATTACCATAGCCTAAGATGCCGATTTTGATTTTTTGCATGAATGTGGTTATTGGTCTGAAAAAGCGATTTTGCCGCGAACGAACGTGGTCGAAATCTTACCGCGAAGCGTGCGTCCGGCGAAGGGCGTGTTGCGGGCTCGGGAGACGAATTTGTCGGGATCGACGGTTTGAGCGGCGTTCGGGTCAAAAATAACGATGTCGGCGTCGGCTCCGACGGAGAGCGTGCCGGCGGAAAGGCCGACGATGCGCGCGGGCGCGACGGTGAGTTTTTCGATGACGGCGGAGAGCGTCATGGCGCCGCTGTGGTAGAGGGCTTCGAGCGCGGCGGCGAGCGTCGTTTCGAGATTGATGGCACCGAAAGGCGCGTAGTCGAATTCGCAGTCCTTTTCGGTCGGCGTGCGCGGCGAGTGGTCGCTCGCGATGGCGTCAATCGTTCCGTCCTTGAGCGCTTCGATAAGGGCGAGGCGGTCCTTTTCGGCGCGGAGCGGGGGATTGATTTTTTTGTTGGTGTCGTAGTTGCCGACATCGTTGTCGGTGAGCAGAAGGTGGCTCGGGGAGACTTCCGCAGAGACGCGCACATCGTGCTTTTTGGCATCGCGGATCAAATCGACGGCGCGGAAGGAGCTGACGTGCTGAATGTGCAGTTTGGCGCTCGTGAGGCGGGAGAGCAGGGTGTCGCTGGCGACGACGATGTCTTCCGAGGCACGCGGCATACCGCGCAATCCGAGGCGGAGGCTCTTTTCACCTTCGTGCATGACGCCGGTTTTGGACATGCTCGTGTCTTGGCAGTGGTCGAAAATCGGAAGGTCGAACATCGAAGAATACTCGAGGGCGCGGCGCATGATTTCGTTGTTGGCAACACCGCCGACCGAGTCGGAAATCGCGACGCATCCGGCCTTTTTCAGGGCACCGATGGGGGCAAGCTGTTCGCCGTTGCCGCCGATCGTGATGTTGCCGACGGGATAGAGTTTGACGACGGCGTCCTTTTCGGCGAGGTCCCTGACGAGGCGCACCGTTCCCGCGTTGTCGCAGATAATTTTTTCATCCGGCGTGCAGAGTACGGTCGTGAATCCGCCGGCTGCTGCTGCGGCGGTACCTGAGGCGATGGTTTCGCGGGCGGTCTTGCCGGGTTGGTAAAGGTGGGCGTTCAGATCGACGAATCCGGGAGCCACGACTTTCCCGCTCGCATCGATAATTTGAGCCTCGGCGGCCTGTTCCGGCGTGAGCTCGGAAACGATTTTCCCGTTGGCAATTGCCACATCTCCGACGCTTTCACGTCCGTTGGCGGGGTCGATCACCAATCCGTTTTTGATTAACACGTAAAAATCAGCGCTCATAATTTTTCGTGCATTCTAACGCGGGAATGCAGGAAAAGAAAACCACGAAAATCGGAAAATTTCGGCTGCCGCGGCAGCGCAAAGTGGGGCTCGCCGCTCCGTGAGCCTCAAATCGTTTTTGCCGGAAGTTCCGCTCGGATACGTGCGGACGAAAACCGACACTTGCTCAGCACACGCCGAAAAGCTTTGCGGCTATGCCGTAACGCAGATTGCGGGGTGAGAAAATGAGCGCGTCCGTGCCGCAGAGCTCGGCGACTTCAAGAACGACGGCCAAGGCTGCGGGGAAGACGTCGGCACGTCCGGCGGGAATCCCGTCGAGGGCAATCCGGTCGGCCGCCGTTCGCATTGCTAAATGCTCGAGAAGAACTTCGAGGCGGAGCGTGGGAATTTTTCGCGGGAAAAGTCCCGGAGAAACTTCCGCTTTTTCTGCTAAAATCCGGTGCGCGATTGCCAAAACGCCACCGCAGAATACGACGGGCGTTTCCGCATAAACGCGTTCCTGCAGGACCGTTTTTACGGTTTCGCGGACATGGGTTCGAATTTTGTGAAGGACTTTCGGCGGGACGGGCCTCTCCGGATTGCAGACGAATTCGCGCATCATGCGCACGGCACCGAGCGGCCAGCTGCAGACGAAACGCCCGCCGTCGCCGATGAATTCGAGACTGCCCCCGCCCAAGTCAAAGACTGCGGGAGGACGTAGCAACTCGCTCACGAGCGGGTCCGTCACGACACCGGCGGCAATGCCTTCCGCCTCTTCTTCGCCCGAAAGAACGCGTAGCGGCAAACCCGTTTCCGCCAAAATCGCCTCCGCAAAGGCGTGTACATTCGTCGCCGTACGGAAAACGCTGGTGCCGACGATGGCCGTAGCCTCAGAGCAGTACTCCCGGGCCAAATCGTGAAGCCGCTTTACCGCGCGGACTCCCGACTCGAATTTCTCGGGAGAAATCGCGCCGCCCGCCTGTTTTTCGAGGAGGCGGACATCTTCGTAGGCCTCTGCAACCGTCCGCAAATGCGGTCCCTGTGCGACCAAAAGCTTGAAAGAGTTGGACCCTAAATCAATGACGGCAACGCGGCGGTTATTCATATATAAAACGGCAGGAGAAATTTCGGTGAAATCGGGCGGCGGACCGAAATTAAGCGTCGCTGACTTAGTTGTTTCCGTCAAACCGCGGCATCGTTACTTCCGTTCCGCGATTATCCGCGCTGTTGATGCCTTCGGATTTGATGACTTTAAGTGCCGTCAGTACGAGGATTTTCATGTCGAGCCAAAACGAAATGCGATCGACGTACCAGACGTCGAGTTCGAACTTGCGCTTCCACGAGATTGCATTGCGCCCGTGCGTTTGAGCCCAACCCGTGACGCCGGGACGAACTTCGTGGCGGCGGGCCTGCTCCGGCGAATAAAGCGGCAAATACTCGGGAAGAAGCGGACGCGGCCCGACGATGGCCATGTCGCCCTTGAGGATATTAAAGAGCTGCGGAAGTTCGTCGAGCGAGGTTTTGCGGACAAAACGCCCGACGCGCGTCAGGCGTTCACAGTCCGGAAGTAGCTGGCCGTTGGCGTCGCGTTCGTCCGTCATCGTTTTGAATTTAATGACCCGGAAGATTTTTCCGTTCTTGCCGGGGCGTGCCTGCGTGAAAAAGATTCCCGCGCCCTTATTGGCGAAGTGCAGGAAAATGCAGAGCGCCAGAATCAGCGGAGAGGCGCAGATACAGACGCCGAGAGCGAGCGAAAAATCTAAAAAGCGTTTAAGGCCGTTGCGATACATGCCCGTTATTGTTTATCAAAGTGAAGCGCGGCGCAATCCTGCGTTTTTCGAATCGCGGGCAAACGGAGACGGTTTGCATTTAATCTTCCCGGACAACGCGGCCTTATACTTGGATGGAAATTTTATGCAATATACCCTATTTCTGAGACTCCAATTACTCCTCTGCGTAAGAAGTAGATTTCCAAGGTTTTAGGTTCAAATCGTTGTGGAGTGAAAGTTCGCGGCTTAAACGTGTGTGGCTGGAATGTTTTCAAACGAATTTTCTCTGGACGGAAAACCTCCAATCCAATACTCCTGAGAACTTCTTCCGGTAGCGTGTAATCCTGTTTAACTAAGCCAAACATCGTAAATCCCGTGTCTGTACAAAAGCTGATGGCTACTTTATATCCGCTGTTGTACGCAAATGCCCCAATAATAGAGCCAATGAAGCTCCCGATCATGAACCCTACAACGGGAATCTCGATAAGGCTTTGTCCAAGCGTTCCGCCGGCGAATGCACAAGAAGAAACAATGAGATCTTTGACTAATTCTTGACTTAGCTCTGTCCGCGTCATCTTACCATTTGCAACCTTAAATGCGTTTTTCATGGTGTTCATGGCGAGAACCGTTGCTATTCCAATGATAGAGGGTGAGATACTTTTAGCGGTTTCGCCAAGCATTCCGGATTTGCAGGCTGTGGTAATTGCCGAGGCAACAGAGCCCCGGATAAATCCTTCTGCACCTCCATTTATAGCCGCAGCGCCTATGCTTCTAAAATGATTCCTGTTGAGCGTTCCGTTTTCGACTAAATAGCTTATTGCTTTGTATATTTCGGGGGCTATTTTTAACACGACAGAAATTGTTGCCGCTGTTAATCCGGAGTGGAAAGCCTGTTTGGCGAGATATTCAAAGCGAATTACTTCATCTGTAGAGATACCAAGGCGTTTTAGGTGTTTTGGCGAAACTTTTCCTTCCTTGGCAAGGCTTGCTAGCGCCTTGGCATCAGCTTCGCTCAGGGGGATAGATTCTGTTCCACCGTTGTCTTTCATCCTGTCTGAGAGCATTGAGAGCGTCTCTTGGTAGCGGGTTGCCTGTTCCGGCCGATTGGCTCCTTCTCTTGCTATTTTTTGTTCCAACCATTTCCGAGCAGTTTCTATTTGATCTTTGGGGATGACCCTTATTTGCCCTTGGTAAATGGGGGCGTGAAGCATGGATTCGTCAGAAAATCCTCGCTCCTTAAGGAACGCGTTAATGTCACTTCTCCCTCCGCTTGCACGATATTCGTGAAAACGTTCAAAAACGCTTTTGGCCTGTTGTTGGGCGCTAGCTTCTCCGGTTTTGTAATACTTCAGTCCGAAGACCTTCTCAAAGTTGGTACTTATGTCCGGGGAGGCAAAATCGTGGCTTCGATCTACAGATGCTTCGCTGGGGCTTCCTCGGGCCTTGGCATCGATATTAAATGTATCTGCGTGCCAGTATTCTGAGATATCGCCTTTGAGAATGTTTGATTTTGTTTTGAAGCCCTCAAATGCGTTAAGATCCCGGTAGAGGGTGTTGATTGCCTCCTCTACCTGCTTAACATATTGCCCACTTTGGTGCGCCGAAATCTGTGCTGTGGAATGCTTTGTGCCGTAGTCGTATCCTTCAACAAAGGCGGTCATGATAGCTTCATAAAGGATTTTAACCCTTTTTCGTAGAATTTTTTGACTAACTCCTTGTACAGTTCTCGTTCTATTTCTTTTTTTCTTTGTGTTGGAGGCATTACATACCAAAGAAATAACATCTTACAGATGATGAGGGCGATGGTTGTTATGCTGACTATTTCCTTCCAAGGAAATTTTTTGAACGATGGGTCTACATATAAGACTCCTCTTTTTCCGTTCCAGCCGTAAATCATGTAGGCATCTTGAACTTTACATTCCTCCGTGACCGTGTCCAGATGTTCTTTTGCTGCAGCGGATAGTCCGACGAACAATATGTATTGGTTAGATGATAGTTTTGGACGGTTGTCGATATATTGTTTGGATGTGTATATCGCAGATTCAACCTGAACTTCGCCTCTACTAATGAGTTGCTGAAGGTAGTTGGCATGAGGCTTTCCTTTATCATCGCAAACAATAATCAGCCTGATTTGCTCGGAGAATGTGAAACCTTTTTGATCGTGAGTCATGGTGTTTTTTTGGGGGGTAGATTGCGGAGGCGAGGGGCATCAACGGATACAATTCTACATTTCGCCGAAATATTGTAAAATAAAAAATAAACAATTGTTTCCTATTCAGTTTTGTTAGTTTTGTTGGTTTGAGTTTCCCATTGCCGGCGGTATTTGCGGATGCGGTGGGAGACTTCGGCGAGTTCGGAGTTTGTGATGAATCCGTGGTCTAAAAAGTGTTTTGCGATGGTGGACAGGGTGTCTGCATCGGCGCGGTTGAATCCGACGTTGTTTTTATCCGTTGTCATGCGAGCACGTTTTTCGGCGGAGGATTGTCCGTGATAAACGGCGAGGAGTTTGTCGATGTCGGGGTGGTTGTAAATGCGTGGTTCTTCTTGAGTAAATTTGCGGGAAGACGGTTTTGTTGCGGGAACGGCTTCCGGCTTTTTCTGAATGTTTGCTGTCTCTCCACGGCGCAGTTGTTCCAGAAATGCCATGACGGCGGCTTCGTGTTCCTTGGGGATATTCACGGAGACTTCCTGCGATTTTTCCTCCGTTTCTTCAAGGCTTTCGTAGAAACGGAGAATTGCTTCGTCTAAGATGACATCTT
This sequence comes from Candidatus Spyradenecus sp., assembly GCA_045651925.1. Classification (GTDB taxonomy): domain Bacteria; phylum Verrucomicrobiota; class Verrucomicrobiia; order Opitutales; family UBA953; genus Spyradosoma. The sequence continues at coordinate 18,771 of JAZRTJ010000025.1, forward strand.
CGGTGTAGAGCGGGCGGTCGATGCGCAGATTTTGAATTGAGCGGCAGCGCGAGAGGGCAGTGTAGAGCTGGCCGTGAGCAAAGCAACCGTTTCCGAGTTTGATGTGGACGCGTTCGAGGCTCAGACCTTGTGACTTATGAATGGTGATGGCGTAGGCGAGTTTCATCGGGAGTTGTACAAAACTACCGACTTCTTTTTGGCGAATGACTTCCTTTTGGCTGACTCTGTCGAGCTCGATTTCATATTCGTAAGCTGTCCACTGATAGGGTTGGATTTCGCAAGTATGTCCGTTGTCGAGCGAGACGCGCACAGTCGGAATCGTTGTGTTTTTTATTTGTGTGACGATGCCGGTGTCTCCATTGACGTATTCGAATTTGCCCTCCGGGGTTCGTTTGTTGTTGAGCAGCATGATGCGTGCGCCGACCTTGAGTTCGAGCGCCGAGGCGGTCGGGAAATCGCGTTCTTGGAATTTTCCGGAAACGACGGCTTGGAATCGTGTGCTTTCCCCGGGAATCCGGTCTTTTTTAATCGCGTTCAAGGTTTGTGATTCCCGATTGGTTGTACACAAATAGACGGGTTCCGGATCCAGTGTTTCTTCCCGAAAGCAAAGCCGGTTTAGGGCTTCGACTGCATTTACCGGATCGGCGGATTCTTGGATTTTTAAATCCGCTTGCGCCAGTTTCCCGTGGCGGATTCGATTCAAAATCGACAGAAACAAATTGTCGTTTTGTTGGCGGTGGACGGTCTTCAGGAAAATACTTCGGAAGCGGGCGTCTTCCCAAAGTTGTGTTTGGAAGGCGTAAACTCCGCCGAGTTGTTCGTTTAGCCAAGTTTCTTCGGTCTCGGTTTTGACTACGGGCGGAAGCTGAAGGAAGTCGCCGACTAAGATGATTTGCTTTCCGCCGAAGGGTTTGTGTTTGTGGCTTCCGGAGGCAAGTTCGCGCAATCGAAAGTCGATGGCGGAAAAGGTATCGCTGCGTACCATCGAAATTTCGTCGATTACAATCGTCCGTGTTTTTCGTATGAGCGCCCGTTTCTTTCGGCTTCCGATTTCCTCGATGGAATCCGGACTGAGAAGCCCCGGTTTTAACATGAAGAAGCTGTGGATTGTTGCTCCGCCGACGTTGATGGCAGCGATTCCCGTCGGAGCAAGAAAGACGCATTCGCGCTTACATTGCTCGCGAAATTGGCGGAGGATGGTTGACTTCCCTGTGCCGGCTTCTCCGGTAAGAAACACGTTCTTACCGGAGAGCATCAGCTCGAGTGCTTCCTGTTGCTCCGGACTGAGTCGTATGTCGGACATTTATTTTTCGGATTCTATTTTTTTACCGCAGGCGCAACAGAACTTCGCGAATCCCGGATTTTTGAATCCACAGTGCACGCAGAATACGTGGTCCTGGGAGCCGGAGTCTGCAGACTTTCCCGGTGCTTCCGATTGCTCGGCAAGCGGGGCGGGGGCTTCCTCTTTTTCGTCTTCGAGGAGCCGACGGCAATGGTTGTCGCCGAGAGCGGCGCCCTTTCTCCAAAGTTCAATGGCGCGTGCCCGGTTCCGCTTTACGCCGCCGGTTCCGTGGAAGTAGCAGGCTCCGAGTACGGGGTAGCCTCCCGCGTCGTTTTTCTCAATGGCGATTTTTGCCCATTTGAGGGCTGCGGCTTTATCGCCATCCTCATCTTCAAATTCGCATTTTGAAAGAATGGCCGCAGCATTCATGCACCCTTTTTCGTAGGCAGAGATCAGCAAGTCCCGTGCTTGGGTGTATTTGTCTTGGGAGTAGTAAATCAGGCCGGCATTGAAGGAGCCGACGGCGTTGCCGTAAGCGGCGGATTCGAGATTCCAGCGGAGCTCCTCTTCCGGATCCCGCTCTGTACCGATGCCGTCCCGGTAACAGCAGGCAAGAATGAGCATGGCCCCATCACTTTCGTTTTCGACTCCTTTTTTTGCCCATTTAAATGTCTGCGGGGCGGGAGGATTTTGGTGAAAATAAATATCGGCGATTTGTGTGGCGGCGTCCTTGTCGCCGAGTTTGTCGGCACGCTTGAAAAGCCGGATTGCTTTGTCTTTGTTTTCGGGGATCCCTAAGCCGTTTTGGTAGGCGGTGGCGAGCATGTAGGTGCCGTCGGCAATATCGTTTTCATCGAGCTTTCGGACGTATTCGACGAATTTTTGATAATCCTTTTTTACGCCGAGCCCATCGCGGTAGCAGGAGGCGAGAACGGAAACGCCCTGCCAGACATTGTCTTCCGCGAGTTTTTGTGCCCACTCGAATGCTTCGGGATTGTCCTGTGAGAAGAGGATTTTACAAAGCATGATGCCGGCGCCGGTGTTCCCGTGTTCTGCGGATTGGCGGAAATAATTTTGGGCGGCTTCGGGATTGTCGCGAAGGTCCAATTCGAGTCGTCCGAGCCAGTATTCGGCAAGGGCGATTACTTCCGCTTCTTCTTCGGGATCGCTTCCCGTGAGTGCTTTCTTCAGCCAGAATTCCGCATCTTCCGCCTTTTGCGGCATTTCGGAGCCGTCGAGATAACAGGCTCCGAGTGCGAGCATTCCTTTGGTGCTTCGGCTCTGTTCGACGGATTCGAGTGCGAGCTTTCCCGCGCCTTTTTTGCCGTGGCTCCATAGAAAATAGGCACATTCGGCTTTGCTACGCGACGGCCCGTTTTCAGCGGATTTGCGAAAAAACATTTCGGCGGCATCATCGTCTTGCCCGCTTAAAACCACGGCGCAGAGAAGGTTGAACGCGGAATCGTTGACAACGTTTTTTGCCTGGCTCTGAAAATTCTGTACCAACTTTTTTAGCTCTTTTTCATGTTCTTGGGGAGTCAAGCCAGTCTTCGCGGTAAATTTCGCGATTGGGGAGAATTTGCCGAATTCGCGAACGAATGCTTCGTCCGTTTCCGCTTCCTGAAAAAGTCTTAGGCCTTCTTCCTCGTCGTCGGTTTTCAGCGCTTTGATAACTTTTGCAAGCGGGTCGTCACGATTACAGGCTTCGTCCAAAAGCTCATCGGCTTTCTTCTTGTCGCGCATGCCGGCAATATTGTCTTCGAGAAGCGTTGAAAGTTGCGTGCCTGCACGGGCAAATCCCAGCGCGTAGGATTTTTCGTAGAGTGCTCGCGCTTTTTTGAAGTCGACGGGGAAGCCGTGCCCGAAGTCGTCGTAAAATTCACCGAGGCGGCATAGTGCTTCGGGGTCGTTCAGCTCAGCGGCTTTTTCAAAAAGTTCAAACGCGGTTTTGAAGTTGCGTTTGAAATAAGCAGATTTTCCCTGTTCCCGTAAGGATTCTGCAGGGTTTTCAGAAGATTTTTTTGCCATATCGGAAAGCGAAAGTATTTGGAATTGTTCGGTTTTGGGGATTAATTCGCAGGGTCTTCTTCTACACTCCCCTTACCAATAAAGTACGTGTATTTTTTCTCTTTGAGTTTTAATTCGCGGAATTTTCGCAGTTCCGCAATGCGTTCTTCCTGAAGTTTGGTCGAACGAAGAGCGCGATCAGCGGGCTCTCCGGACCCGCCTTCGAAGTCGGACGGGCGTGCCATCGCTTCCTTGTATTTTGCTTCCCACGCATCGCGTTCTTTCCAGTACTTTTCTTCGTCGAATTCGACCCCATGCCAATTGGGAAGCCTGCAAATCGCAAAATCGAGCCAAAGGATTTCCATGTCGGCGAGTTTGTCTGCCTCTTGTGTCGCGACGGTCATGTCGCTTTGATACATGGCTCTTGTTCTAAGAAAATGCAGATAAGCCTCTCGGGCATCGGCCAGTGCGTCTGCGGGGTCTTTGGGAGTTTGCGAAGCTACAGAGGCTTCTGCGGGAGCGTCAGCCGGATTTTCGGCGGGGCGCGGAACTACAGGGATTTCGGGGGATTTTGCCGAGAAAAGTCCGACAGTGAATCCGGCGGGGAGGCATACAAGTGCAGTTGCTGCAATTAGGAGAAATGTACGCATCGTTATTGCTTGTTGTGTTTAGTTTTTGGTGTTGGAATCCGACTCTTTCCGGTCCTTCCGGGGCTTCGGAGTTTCCGGAGATTGGGATAAAATCGCGGCAATCGCCACGAGGGCGGCGGTAAATGCAGCACCAACGAGTGCCGCGAAGCGTGTAATCGGAAAGGCCATTGTCTTTATATGTGCGGGTTTGAGGAAAGCAGAACGCTCATGAATTTACTGCGTTTGGCAAGCGTGTCGAGAGAATCTTCGGAAATGCCGGTGAAGCCTACTTTATTGGGCGGTTTGGGAAGATAGGGTTTCTGGGACGCGAGGTCTTTTTCGAGGTGAGAAGCCCTAATACTTTCCACGGAAATCGGCTCTTTTAAAAGCGAGGAGAATTCTCCGGCGTCCGGAGGGGAAATGCGTAGGCATTGCCGGTTAGTGAGTGTCGCGGCTTGTCCGTGGTTCAGAAGATAGAGCGACTCTGCTTCATTCTCGGTTCGTAAGACATAGCCTTCGCTAATCTGTTTCAAAATAAAGCTTGGGACGAAAAGCGGGCGGCGCGTTGTCAGAATCACGTGAATGCCGATGGCGTAAGACTTCATCGAGGCCAGCGTTGCTAAGCTGTTTTCGAAAACAATGCGTTCACGGGAATTTGCAGTTCCCGGAAATTCGTCGATGATGCAAATGACACGCGGGAAGGGTTTGTACGGAATTTTCCCGCCTCTTGAAAGGGCGTTAAAGCGTTCGAGCTTGTTACATCTGAACTTTTTCAGGATAAGGCTACGGTGATGTGCCTCTTCCGTGACATTGTACATTAGGATCGCGATTTGTTCGGCATCGCATACAGGGCTGTGCGCCAGGTGTGGCAAGCCGGAAAAAGCGGCGTATTCCCGACAATTTTCGGCTGCGATAAAGAAACCTAAATTGGCTGCCGAGTAGCGGGTGGCGAGCTCGATGATGATTTTTTTGAGTAGAAGCGTTTTCCCTGTTTGATGGGTGCCGGTAACTAATGCGAGCGAATCTCCTCGCAAGTTGATATAGGCAGGGAGCCTGTCATTGTCGCAAATCTGCGAGGAACCGATTTCCACGGCGAACGCAGGCAAGGGCTGTGTCGGTGTTTGTTTCCGGGGAGAGTGCATTTTCCCGATGATTTGGCTTTCCGTGAGTCGTGAACGCTCGAAATCAAGGATGTCGGCAATCGTAAAATTTTCGGCGAGGGCGTGTGCGGCGAGTTCTTTTTCGTCGTTATTTCCCATGTGCTCCAAGCGGCACAACTCGGAAAATGCTTCGAGGCGTAATCCCCGTTTGAGGTTTTGAATAGCGTTTTCGTAAGCTGTGGAGGTCATGGGAAAAATTAAAAACAGAATTTAGGGTTTTGCTCGGATGCGGCGGGTAAGTTTTCCGAGAGGTAGTTTTTTGCCAGTATCAAAAGGAGGACGCTGGTGAGCAGAACGCGATTAATCGATGAATTCGGGCGGGAGTCCATGTCGTGGGAGTAATCGTTGAAAGTTCGGTTGCCGTTCGCTTGTTCCGTCTCGTACGCGTTTAGCGGATTCTTCAGGCTCATGCGGAGCTTAGAAAAAATTTCTTTGGCCGGAGCGTGGGGAATGTCTCGATGCGGAAGTCGCGGATGGGACGTACGGCGTCGAAGTTTTTCCAGATGATGTCGTTCGTTCTCATAATTTGCCCCCTCGAAGGCTGAGAATTCGTTGCACAAAATCTGCTTGGCGGCGATACGCTCTTCGGGAGTTCCGTAGCCGAGAGCGTAGTTGAGGAAGCGGGCAGCCTCTAAGCGCTTGCCTTCGCAGAGCAGTTGTTGTGCTGTTTCAACGTGGGTCATGATGCCGAAAATTTTACCGTGAATTCGCATTTTCAAAAGGGCTGCAATTTGTGGACAAATCGCGGGCGTTTGGCGGGATTATACATCGTTTGTTTCGGAAATTTTTATGAGCATATCGCCGCGCGCTCCCGTAAATGCTGACGGCCAGCCCAACTGGCGTACGCGAAAGACGGCCCCCGGACGTGTGCCTGCGGGAATAAAAATGCGAATGATTTTTCCTTCAATCGTCGGGACACAGATCTTTGTTCCGATTTTCAGCAAGCTTCGGGGCACGGAAATGGCCTGGCACAAATTGTTTCCGAGGCAGGAAAAACATTTGTGCGGCAAGATTCGGATTGTGACGTAGAGCATGCCGAACAAATTTTTTGTCCGCCCTTCGTGCCCGCCGTATGGGATTCGCAATTCGCGCCCGTCACGCACTCCGGGCGGAATTTGTATTTCCTTGGCGAGTTCTTCGGCGATAAATCCGCTTCCGCGGCAACGGGAGCAGATGCGGCCAAACAGTTTTCCTACGCCGCGGCATGACGGGCAACGCCGTTGCCTCTCATAGGTGACCCTCCCGCGGGAGCCGGAAAATGCGGCTTCGAGGCTAATTTTAATATTCAGACGGATGTCGCCTCCGCAGCGTTGCTTGGAGGGTTTCTTCGGTGGCGCTTCGGCGCGGGAGTAATTGCTGCTGTACCAGTCCCATTGCCGGGAGTTTTGCGAGTGTGTTGTTTCCCGCTGCTCGATGTAATTGCGGTCGTATTCCCGGCGTTTTTCCGAATCTTTAAGTGTCTCATGGGCGATATTGATTTCCTTCATTTTAGCTTCGGCGAAGCCACGATTTTGCGGATTAAAGTCCGGGTGAAATTTTTTGGCGAGGAGGCGGAATGCGTCTTTGATTGCCGCCGGAGTCGCGTTGCGGGAGATGCCGAGAACTTGGTAGTAGTCGGAGGCGTGTTGACGAGGGCGTGGGCGGGAATCGGAATTTTTCATTGTCCTGCCATTTTAAAACGGAAGCGGAGTTTGCCGAGGGGCGTATTATGTGGACAAATCTCCTGCCGGGGTAGGGAGAGCCGCAGAGTGCTTTTTCATGTTAATTTGGGAGAAATCGTGGTTTTATTGCGCTATGACAGAGAAGGGAAAAAAATTTGTTGCGGGCTGGCTGAAAAAATTCGGCTTGGCGGATTATTCGGAAGCAACGGTTCGGGAACATCTGAAGCGATTGCCTCTGCCGGATACCCGTGACTTCGCTCTCTGCGAATTTCTTTTTTGCGAGCTTCCGACGCTTTTCCCGAAGTCGCCCTCGGAGTCGTTTTCTAAGACCGCTGAGGCCTATGCGCGATTCGTTTTCGCGTTTTGGCAGAGCAAAAATGCCTTTATCCCTTTTCCGCAGGACTACGCATCTTTCCTGAAAAAGGCGCTCTGCGGTGAGATTTCCCTTCTGGAGGCCAGCGTTTGCTCCGTTGTCGAACTTGCCGGGACACCGTCGAAAAACGATGCCTGCGGGTTCAATACATTTGCGTTTCGCGACGCGGAGATGCTGCGGGCGACGACTTGGCTCGCCCGAAACGGGAGCTACGAAGATTTTCTGACGGAGACGGCTCGCAAAAAGTACGAGGAGTTTGAGCGTGCCTTGGCAAATTCTTCTGAATTTATCCGCGATTGGGAAATGCTTAAGACGCTTTATCCGGACTACAAGAAGCTCGGGAGCGAATTTGTTTTACACCGCCGCCAGCTTCACGAACGCGGATGGGCTCGCGGTGCCGGAACGGCGTTTGATTCGCTGGAGAACATATTTCGTGCCGCCTTCGATTTGTTTTGCTGGAAGTATTACCTGTGGGGGATGGATCTGGTCGAAGACATTCCTCTGCTACTGAAGCCGTCCGTAAACATAACGCCGTTCGGAACGCAGATTTTCATCCCCGCTTACATGTCTTACGATGCCCGACGTGATTTTGACCATGCCAAGATCACGAAACTTCATCGGGCCAAAGGGGTGCGGCGACAAGGGGTGGCGTTCTCCGAAGCGCGTATCGAAAACAAAAATTTGGCCAATCGAGCTCAGAAGATACAGGCTCAGGGCAGGGAGCGCGGCCTTCGCGGGAGCGCACTTTTGGATTTTGTGGCCGAAAAGATTCGTCGTCCGGAGATTGACCCTCGGGCGTTGCGGCGCCTATTGAAGAAACTTTAAGCGATTTATTCCTAGGTGAAAAGGTGACAGAGTACGATGTTGTCTGCGTGTCGATGCCGGAGGTGTGCCGCCTACATGTTCGCCGATGCCATCACCGGCAAAGACGAAGAAACGCCGGACTAACGCTTTTTCGGCAACACGGCGAAATACGCCTCTGCAACACTATAGAGGGGCTTTGCGGACTCGTTGCGAATCTTTTGGCGTGGTGTAGGCGCTTTCACGCTTTTGTGCTAAAAGATTTGCTCATTCTAACCCCGTTTACGACCATGCGAGCGCGATACAAAAGACTGCCTTTTTCTCTGATGACATTTTTCATGTTTTTTATAGGCCATTTTTAGGCCATTTGTGGGCTAAAATCGACAAAAAGGCTAAAATGCGCCAAAAGACAGAAAAAATAAAGAAAAGGTTGAAAAAGCCTGTAGGCCGCATAAATAAAGGAATCCCGCTTAGGTGCTGTCCTAAACGGGATTCTAAAGAGTGGGGTGGAAAACGGGATTTGAACCCGCGACCCTCGGAACCACAATCCGATGCTCTAACCAACTGAGCTACTTCCACCGTGAAATTGAGACGCAATCAAATCACTTTGCGCCGAAATTGTCAAGCGGGAGTTTCGCGGATTATTTTTCGCCGAGCGATTCGCGATAAAGCGTGCACAGGTGCATGCCGGCCATGCGGACGGCGACCCCGTTGGTGACCTGCTTCAGAATCACGGAGCGCGGACCGTCGGCGATTTCCGATTCGACTTCGACGCCGCGATTAATCGGTCCCGGGTGCATGATGATGGCTTCCGGTTTCATCCATGCGAGACGTTCTTCGTTGATGCCGAAAAGCGCCGTGTACTCGCCGAGCGAGGGGAAGTGCGTCGTCGTTTGGCGTTCGTGCTGGATGCGCAGGAGCATGACGGCGTCGGCTTCGGAAAGGGCGGATTTCAGGTCGTGGGCGACGCGGACTCCCGGGTAGTTACCGAATTCCTGCGGGACGAGTGTGATGGGTCCGGCGAGCGTGACTTCGACGCCGAGTTTCGTCAGGCAGTGAATGTTGGAGCGGGCGACGCGGGAGAAAAGGATGTCGCCGAGAATGGTGACTTTCTTCCCGCGGAGGTCGCGACCGAAATGTTCCCGTAGCGTGAACGCGTCGAGTAGGGCCTGGGTCGGGTGGGCGTGTGCGCCGTCGCCGGCATTGATGACGGGGATGTCCAGGACATTGGCGAGGTAGGCGGCGGCGCCTGCGGCCGAGTGGCGCATGATGACCATATCGACACCCATCGCTCGGATATTGCGTGCGGTATCGCGGAGCGTTTCTCCTTTGGTGCGGGAGGACGTTGATTCGCTGAGCGTGAGCAGGTCGGCACCGAGGTTGCGTGCGGCGACTTCGAATGCGGAGCGCGTGCGCGTGGAGGGCTCAAAGAAGAAGGTGCCGACCGTGTGGTTTTTCAGCGTGTCGAATTTTTTACGCGTGCCGAACGAGGCTTTGAAAACTTCGGCTTGGGCGAAAAGCGTTTCGAGTTCTTCGACGGAAACGGATTCGATGTCGATGAGGTCTTTGCGATTCCAGATAGCTTGGCTCATGAAAAAAGTGATTGTGAAAAGGGTTGGGCGATCGCGGGGAAAAAGCCGCTTTCGGAGTCAGAATTTTTTCTTATGCGCGGGAAGGGGGCAATAAAATTTTTATCGGGAAAAATGCGTTTGCCAAAACCGGCGAAATTTGAGGTTTTGGAAGCATGAAGAAAATTCTCTTTGTTTGCCTCGGAAATATCTGTCGTTCCCCGGCGGCGGACGGCATTTTTGCCGGCATGATTGAAAGCAAGGGCTGTGCGGATGTACTTGCCTGCGATTCCTGCGGAACCGGGGACTGGCATATCGGCGATCTGCCGGATCCTCGGATGCGTGCGGCGGGCCGGCGCCGCGGCTACAGCTTCACCCACAGAGCCCGCCAACTCTGCCGCGCGGACTATGAGAATTTCGACCTCATTCTCGCGATGGACGCGCAGAACCGGAGCGATATCCTAGCGCGCGCACCGGAGGGCTTCGATGCTGCGAAGGTAAAGCTCTTTACCGAATTTTGCAGTGGAAAGTTTGCCTCGCTCAGCGGTGTTCCCGATCCCTATTGGAGCGGCGACGACGGTTTTGATCAAGTGCTCGATATTCTCGAAAACGGTTGCGCTAATCTGTTTTCTGCTCAAACTGGTAGCAGACTTTAATTTATCTCCTATTATCTTACCTCTATGACTACTAAAGCGATTTTTGCCCTCGCTGCGGCGGCATTTTGCCTGTCGGGATGCGCGGGAACGGCTCCGGAAGAAAAACGCGTCCCGGCGATTGCGGGCGACGAAGACCACGCGCCTGTTTGGGAAACGCGGGAACAACGCGACGCGCGCATGAAATGGTGGCGCGATGCCAAGTTCGGGATGTTTATCCACTACGGGCTCTATTCCGGTTTGGCCGGCGAATGGCGCGGGCGTCCGGCCGGAACCGAGTGGATTCAGAAAAACGTCGAAATTGACACCGAAACCTACCGTAACGAAACCTTCCCGCTCTTCAAACCGCGTGAAGGAATTGCCAAGGAATGGGCCGAGCTGGCCAAGGAAGCCGGTTGCCAATACGCCGTTTTCACGAGCAAGCACCACGAAGGCTTTGCGATGTTTGACTCCGCGCAGACCGACTACGACTCGAAGGACAAATTCGGTCGCGACTTTACGCGCGAATTCGTCGATGCGTTCCGTGCACAGGGTATGCGCGTCGGCTTTTACCACTCCGTCATCGACTGGTCGCACCCGCGATACGACTATACGATTTGCCCCGATTTGTGCTACCCGAAAAAACAGATCGAATGGCGCAAGGGTGTTCCCGGCCGCGAAATCGACCACAGCGTTTATCAGCAATACCTTAAAAACCAAGTGCGCGAGCTGCTCACGAATTACGGGAAAATCGACATCATTTGGTGGGACTACTCCCAAGGTGCCGCTTCGGGTAAGCGTGGTTGGGACGCTCCCGCACTCATCGAACAGTGCCGCGAACTGCAGCCCGGCATTATCATGAACAACCGCCTCTACGCCTACGACGGGTACGACACCAACACGAATATCCGACTCGACGTGCGCCGCGGCGACACGATGACTCCGGAAAAGCACGTTCCCGCCAAGGGCTATCCCGATTCCGACTGGGAAACCTGCATGACCGTCGGCAACAAGTGGGGCTATAATCGCTACGACACGGATTTGAAATCCCTTGAAACGGTTATTCGCCAACTCCAGGAATGCGCCGGAAAGGGCGGAAACCTTCTCCTGAATATCGGTCCGAAGGTGGACGGTAGCGTTCCCGAAGGCGTCAAAGCCGTCTTCCGCGGCGTCGGAAAATGGCTCCGCGTCAATGGTGAAGCCATTTACGGTACGCGTCCTTACTTCGGCTTCGAGGGCGTGCTCGCCACGCAGAGCGCCGACGGAAAATACATTTACGTTTTCCTGCCGCCCGCCGGATCATCGTTGCCGGCAAGTGTCCCGGCGGGAGAAATCCTCGGCGGCGACAAAAATGCCGATTGCCCGGTACTGAAGATTCGCCGATAAGCCCGGCGCTCAGACAAAAAGCGTTTCCGCGTTGCTTTCGCGGGAACGCTTTTTTGTTGCCCGCTTAAAAGCGGGGCGAATCCTCGTCGGGTGATTTATTGTTGCCGAGAGCCGGATGCGGAATATGCTCCCTTTCAAGCTTGGGCCGTGATGGCGTGCCGGGCAAAACACTAACCACACACATAAACACCGATGAGAATATGGATTTCATGTCTCGCGCTCGTCTTCTTTGCCGTCGCATTGCGGGCTGAACGCGTCGTTAAAGTTGCCGACGGAGATACTGTTACCGTCCTGAGTGAAACGAAAGAGCAGATACGCGTGCGTCTGTGGGGAATCGACGCCCCCGAGAAGGCGCAGGATTACGGCGAGGTCTCCCGCAAGCGCCTTGCCGAGCGTATCGCAGGGAAAGACGTGCGCCTCGAAGTGCGTGGGAAAGACCAATACGGACGCGTGCTTGCCGTAATCTGGTACAAAGACGAAAACGAAAACCTCCGACAGGTACGCGAAGGCTTTGCTTGGCACTACAAAAACTACGCCAAGAAGGCGACGGACTATGCCGAGGCGGAAAAGCAGGCGCGCGAAAAAAGAATCGGGCTTTGGAAAAAACCGAATCCGGTTCCGCCTTGGGAGTTCCGGCGAAAAAAGCGCAAGTCCGACTAAAACGAAGTTTTTCCCGAAATCCGAAAAAACGCATTGCGCGAATCCGAAGAAAACGCTACTGTCTCCTCCAACATTTTTGCGTTTGTCGTATAACGGCTATTATGTGACCTTCCCAAGGTTGAGACGAGGGTTCGACTCCCTCCAGACGCACCACTTTAAATCGCCCGCAAACCCGCATAAATAAAAGGATTGCGGGCTTTTTCGTGTCTTTTGGGGGCGGCTGAAAGTTGCAAATAATGCCAAATTTTGCCAATAAAACAGCAACTTTCTTGCAACCGCGTTTTCCCGAGTCGGAAACCTCCCCGTTTCGTCCAACACTGCCACTTCGGAGGCCCACAGCTCTGATGTGTGGGAACAAAAAAGCTCCCGGAGGACCGGGAGCTTTTGTTGCGGCGAATTATTCTTCGTCGCGGACCTTGATGTGGACGTCCTTGAGTTGTTTTTCCGTGACAGCGGACGGGCATTGGGCCATGAGGTCCTGACCGCGCTGAGTCTTCGGGAAGGCGAGCAGGTCGCGGATCGAGGTGCGGCCGGCAAGCATCGTGACGAGGCGGTCGAAGCCGAGCGCAATCCCGCCGTGCGGCGGCGCGCCGTAGCTGAATGCTTTCAGCATGTAACCGAAGCGGGATTCGACGACATCCTTCGGAATCGCGAGCACGTCTTCAAAGACCTTTTTCTGCATCACCGGATTGTGGATACGGATTGAGCCGCCGCCGAGTTCGACGCCGTTGAGCACGATGTCGTAGTGTTGGCCGCGGACAGCCTTCGGGTCGGAGTCGAGCAGGGGAACGTCTTCCTTGACCGGAGCCGTGAACGGGTGGTGAGCCGAAACAAAGCGGTTCTGCTCTTCGTCCCAAAGCATGAGCGGGAATTCGATAACCCAGAGGAAGTTGAACTGGTTCGGCGAAATTTCGAGTTTGCCGCGTGCCTGGAGCAGTTTTGCGGACTCGAGACGGATACGGCCGAGAATTGCGGAAGCTTGTTCCCAGGACGCTGCCGCGAAGAAGACGATGTCGCCGTCTTCGATGTTGAGCTTTTCCTTGAGCGCAGCCTTTTCTTCTTCGGAGAAGAACTTCAGGATCGGGGACTTCCATTCGCCGTTAGCGGCCTTGATGAATGCGAGCCCCTTGGCACCGAGCGACTTCGCGATGTTTTCGAGATTCGTCAGTTCGCCCTGCGTAATGTCTTCAAGACCCTTGGCGTTGATTGCGCGGACGACTCCGTTGGCGGAATTCGCGACCGAGTTGAACACCTTGAACGAAGAGCTTTTGAAAAGGTCCGTGAAATCCGTGATTTCGATGCCGAAGCGCGTATCCGGTTTGTCAACACCGTAGCGGTCCATGGCTTCCTTGTAGGGCATGCGCGGGAACGGCGTCGGGATATCGACGTTGAGCACTTCTTTCCAGACGCGCTTGAGCATGCCTTCGATGAGCGCGTAGATGTCTTCGCGTTCGATGAAGGACATTTCGATATCGACCTGCGTAAATTCCGGTTGGCGGTCTGCACGCAAGTCTTCGTCGCGGTAGCAACGCGCCATCTGGTAGTAGCGCTCAATGCCGCCGACCATCAGCATCTGCTTGTATTGCTGCGGCGACTGCGTCAGCGCGTAGAAATGGCCCGGGTTCAGGCGCGAGGGCACGAGAAACTCGCGAGCGCCTTCCGGCGTGCTCTTAAACAGCGTCGGCGTTTCGACTTCGACAAAGGCCTGCTCGTCGAGGTAGTTGCGGACGGCAAGGCCCGCCTTTGCACGCATGCGCAGAAGGTTCAGGTTGCGCGGACGGCGGATGTCGAGATAGCGGAACTCGCCGCGGAGGTCTTCGTTGACTTTGTCCGCCTTGTCGTCGTCCATCGGGAAGGGAAGCGGCGCGCAGACGTTTTCGATAACAATGCTTTCGGCAACGACTTCGATTGTACCCGTCGGCAGTTTTTCGTTAATCGTGTCGGCATCGCGGAGCGTCACCGTGCCTGTGACCTGAATGACGGATTCGTCTTTGAGATTCTTGGCGATTTCGTGGACTTTCGCATTCGACGGATTGAAAACGATTTGCGTGATTCCTTCGCGGTCGCGCAGGTCGACGAAGCGGACGCCGCCCAAGTCGCGGACGGTGTCGACCCAGCCGATGAGCGTGACTTGCTTGCCCGCGTCGGCGGTGGTTAAACAGTTGCAGGTGTGTGTGCGCAGCATTGTCTTCGTGTGTCTTGTATTAAAAATTCAAAAGGCAAAATACTAATCTTCTTGCGCCGTCAAACAAGAAAAAACTCACTTTTATTCGCAGGGATTTGCCCGCTTCGGCACCGAACAAATTGGAGCTCCGGACAGGCCAATGCCGTTGCAACCATGTCTGTCTCCAATGTGGCACTCTATAGAGGTGTGTTTATCCCCGAGCCGTCCGCATTCGGTCTGCTCGCCGGACTGGGGGCCTTGGCACTCGCCGGGACACGCCGCCGTCGGGGTAAGTGAGGTTAAAGATGATAAAAAAGACGTTCCCGCGGGAACGTCTTTTTTATCATCTTTAACCTCACTTACCCCGACGGCGGCG
>JAZRTJ010000026.1:0-2573 GCA_045651925.1 Candidatus Spyradenecus sp.
ACAGAACGACATGGCTACGATCCGACTTATGCGTGATTCGCGGTTCGGCAGAGAAACCAGTACCGGTTTTCCCCAACCGAAAATGAACTGCGGGAGGCCGCCCATCAGCGCGGGCACGAAAATCATCAGCGCGGGAATAATCAGAGTGCCGGCGCGGTCGGCGTGAGCGAGCGGGTTGAGCGTCACGCGACCCATGCGTCTCGGAAGCGGGTCACCGCATTTATCCGCCGCCCAGGCATGCCCGAACTCGTGTAATGAGATTGAAATAACGAGCGAGATGAAAAGAAGTGCCGCCCAGCGCATGTTTTCCAAAAAGCCGCCGGCGGCAGCCAAAAACTGAAAAGTATCCGTCATGATGTTTATTCCTTATTCACAGAAAGTTTTCTTTTTTCAACAATAATTTTTCGAATGCGAGCGCAGGAGTACGCCAAGCGCTCGTCCGTAATACCGTGTAGGATTTTCTCGCTCGCGTCACAATTGCCGAGCTCGGCGTAAGCCCGCGCCCGATGTAACTCGAGCGTTTCCCGCAGGAGAGTTGCCGCAGACACATCCGCATTATCCCGAGATGCCTCGGTAAATATTCGTTGCGCGACATTCCAAGCCTCCAAGGCGGCCTGCCAGTCGGGCTTTTCAACATCGTAGAACGATTCCGCGTAACGCACGGCGATTTCCTGCGAACGCGGCGCAAGCGCCCGGGCCGCACGAAACGCATTTTGCATGGCCGTATCCGCCGCTTCCCGTGTTTCAAAAACACCGTTTTTCTGAAGCGTGTCGCGAAACGCCGTTATCAATTCTCCCAATTGCAACTGATAAACCGCCTGCCCGGGTTCCAACTCCGTGGCCCGTTTCATCAGCGGAAAAGCCTTCACCCCGTCGCCCCGCTCCGCCGCAATCGCCGCCAACTGCTGATGGACAACCGCCCATTCGGGCTGCAACTTCCTTGCTTTTTCAAAATAGTCCGCCGCGCCTTCGTCATCGCCGCCGTCCCGGAGAAACTTCGCGTAGAGCACAAAGGCCTCCGCATCGTCCGGATGACGCTTCAGATGATTTTCGTAGCGCGCGGCAATCGGAGCCAAGCGACGGGATCGCTCCAAATCCGGAATTCCGGGCTCCGCGAACGAGGCATAAATTGCGCGCAGATCCCGTTCAATCGCAAGTAACTCGTCGCGGCGAGAACGCTCTTGCGCATCCTTGAGCAGCGACTCAAGAGTAACGCCCGATTCCGTTTCCGCGGGAAGACTCATCCCCGAAAGCAGGAAGCAGCTCAGCACAAGGCCGCATTTTACCGGACGAAAAAAACGCATTGTTCCCATTCTCGGAGAAAAAAAATTCGCAGACAAATATTTTTTATTGAACAGGCTTAAATAAAATAAAATAATTCGTCCCCGCTGTTCGGCAAAATTCGCCGGGCGGCAGCCTTAATTCAGAATCAGAAAAATAAAAAAGATGGCCGATATTATCGACTCCGTGATGCAATCCGTGATTGCACGTGATCCCAACCAGCCTGAATTCCACCAGGCGGTTGCCGAAGTTCTTCAGTCCCTGAAAGACTTCCTCAAAGACAACCCGAAATACGCCAATGCCGCTATCCTCGAACGCATGGTCGAACCCGAACGCGTGATTATGTTCCGCGTTCCGTGGGTGGACGACGCCGGCAATACGCGCGTCAACCGCGGCTTCCGCATTCAAATGAACAGCGCCATCGGCCCCTACAAGGGAGGCCTGCGCTTCCACCCGTCGGTGAACCTGAGCATCCTCAAGTTCCTCGCGTTCGAACAGGTTTTCAAAAACTCCCTGACGACTCTGCCCATGGGCGGCGGTAAGGGCGGTTCGGACTTCGACCCGAAGGGCAAGAGCGACGGCGAAGTGATGCGCTTCTGCCAATCCTTCATGGCCGAATTGTTCCGCCACATCGGCGCGGACGAAGACGTTCCCGCAGGCGACATCGGTGTCGGTGCGCGCGAAGTCGGTTACCTCTTCGGTATGTACAAGAAGCTGACGAAGCAGTTTGAAGGCGTTCTCACCGGCAAGCCGCTTTCCTACGGCGGTTCCCTGATTCGTCCGGAAGCCACCGGCTACGGCACGGTTTACTTCGCCCGCGAAATGCTCGCCACGCGCAACGATTCCCTCGAAGGCAAGAAGGTCGCCATCTCCGGCTCCGGCAACGTTGCCCAGTACGCAGCGGAAAAATGCCTCCAGCTCGGCGCCAGCGTCCTCACGCTCTCCGACTCCAACGGCACGATTTACGCGAAGGACGGTATCACGAAGGAACAGCTCGCATGGATCATGCAGCTCAAGAACGTGAAGCGCGGCCGCATCGCCGAAGCCGCCAAGGAATTCGGCTTTGAATACCTCGAAGGCCAACGCCCGTGGTCGGTCAAGTGCGACATCGCCCTTCCCTGCGCAACGCAGAACGAGCTCAACGGCGAAGAAGCCAAGGCGCTTCTTGCCAACGGAGTCATTTGCGTCGCCGAAGGCGCCAACATGCCGTCCACGCCCGAAGCGATTGAAGCTTTCCAGGGTGCCGGCATTCTCTATGCGCCGGGCAAGGCTTCCAATGCCGGCGGCGTTGC
>JAZRTJ010000027.1:0-19139 GCA_045651925.1 Candidatus Spyradenecus sp.
GGTCTTTTCGTCGATCATGTCCGGGGTCCAGTCGTTGCCCTGCCAGTCGATGAGGTGTGCCGGCGGTTCCTTCGTCATGCCTTCCCACCAGATGTCGCCGTCGTCCGTGAGAGCGACGTTCGTGAAGATGGTGTTCTTGGAGCAGGAGAGGAGCGCATTCGGGTTCGTGTCCATAGCCGTTCCCGGAGCAACGCCGAAGAAGCCGTTTTCCGGATTGATGGCGCGGAGCTGGCCGGTTGCGTCCGGCTTGATCCATGCGATGTCGTCACCGACGCAGGTGATTTCCCAGCCCTTTTCGCGAAGTTCCTTCGGCGGGATGAGCATTGCAAAGTTGGTCTTACCGCAGGCAGACGGGAACGCCGCCGTGACATAGTGCTTCTTGCCTTCCGGGGTTTTGACGCCGAGGATGAGCATGTGCTCGGCGAGCCAGCCCTGCTTGCGGGCGAGGTTGGAAGCGATGCGGAGAGCAAAGCACTTCTTGCCGAGGAGAGCGTTTCCTCCGTAACCGGAACCGAACGACCAAATCGTGCTTTCTTCCGGGAAGTGGACAATGTAGGTGTTGTCCGGGTTGCACGGCCATTTCACGTCTTCGACGCCCGGCTTGAGCGGCATACCGACGGAGTGGACGCACGGAACGAAGAAGTCGTCCTTTTCGATGTGGCGGAGCACTTCCGTGGAAACGCGAGCCATGATGCGCATGGAGACAACGACGTACGGGGAGTCCGTGATTTCAACACCGTACTGAGCGATCGGGGAACCGAGCGGACCCATCGCGAACGGGATGATGTACATCGTGCGGCCTTCCATACAGCCGTCGTAAAGAGCGCGCATTTTTTCCTTCATGACAACCGGATCTTCCCAGTTGTTCGTCGGACCGGCGTTTTCCTTGTCCTTCGAACAGATCAGCGTGCGCTTTTCAACGCGAGCAACGTCGCGCGGGTCGGAACGATAGAGGTAGCAGCCCGGACGCTTTTCTTCGTTGAGCTTAATCGCCATACCGCTGGCGACCATTTCTCCGAAGAGCTTGTCGGCTTCTTCCTTGCTTCCGTCGCACCACTGAACCTTAGCCGGTTTGCAGAGCGCAACGAATTCATTCACCCAGTTGATGAGTTTCTGATTGGTGGTAGGTGTTTCCATAGGTTTGATAATTTGAATTAAAAAGCTCCGCTGAATGTAATGCAGGAACCCCTCCCTGAAAAGCTTTTTCGGCAAATAGCAATGGATTAACAACACACAACAAGTCTTTTTCCTTGCTTCCTCGAAGTGATAACACATATACTTTTTAAAGTATGAATATATATTCTGAATTTACCCGCTTATATCAGCTTCAAAAAACACTGCGCTTTGAACTAAAACCTGTTCCGCGCGAAAGTGAGACTCAGAAAGAAGCGCTCGCCCGCTTAAAGTCCTCAGCGTTTTTCGCGAACGACTCCCGACGTGAAGACTCCTATGCTGACGTGAAAAACATCATTGATGATTTTTTTAGAAGTTTTATCGAATCCTCACTAAAAGGCCTGAAAATTGACTGGTTCCCGCTCGCAGAAGCTCTCGCTCGAAAGGACGAAAAATCACAAAAAGAGGTATCTGACAAAATTCGCAAAGAAATTGTTGGTGCATTCGGCTCAACCAAAGATTTTTTCGGAAAAGATTTGTTCGAAAAATTTATTCCGGCATGGCTCGAAAACGAGGTTACCAATCAGAAGATTACGGCAGGAGAAAAGACCCAAAAGCTTGAAAAACTTTCAGAATTCAAAGGTTTTACCACCTATTTTTCGGGATTTTGGGAAAACCGTAAAAATATTTTCACCGATAAAGAACAGCACACCGCCATCGCATTTCGAATCGTAAACGAAAATTTCCCAAGATTTTACGAAAACGCCAAGGCTTTCGCAAACGCGCCTCAAGAAATTCAGGATAAATTTATCGGGAAACTCCCTATCTCGTTAGACCTGTTTAATGAGGCGCTGACACAAAACGGAATAGACGCGTACAACACCCACATCGGAGGTGAACACAACGCTCGAAGCGGAGAAGAAAAAGGACGCGGATTCAACGAAGAAGTTAATCAGTGGAATCAAACGCATCCGGGCAGGAAAGTCTCCAAAATGAAGTCCCTCTACAAGCAAATCCTAAGTGACAAGGAAGAGACATGGAGCGGGCGCCTCATTCTTTGCAATCAGGATTTAGCTGTACGCCTGAAAGAGCTCCACGAAAGACTCTTTGTGCAAAAAAACGACAAGGGAGAAACGGCAACAGAATCGGCGATGCAATTAATTTCCGAACTCCCGAATTTTGATTCTGACAAAATCTGGATTTCCGGGAAGCACATCCCTGCAATATCACAAGCCCTTTTCGGACAGTGGGATGCCCTCAATTCTGAGCTCAAAATTTCAACTGACGAATCCGACTCAAACGCAAGAAATGAAAAGCTGTTTTCCCTAAAGGCAATTGAAGTTGCAATCCCCAATGTCCGAAAAAATTATGAGCAAGCGGAAAACGGACAAACGCTTGACTCTCTCTCCGAGTTTTTCGGCAAGGTCAAATTAACAAACAATACCGGCCGATTGGGTTTTGTAACGTTCACAGAAGCCACAGCCAAAACCCGCCAAGAACTGGAAAATGCAATCCGTATCTCCGAACAAAAAAATGAGTTGCTCGGAAATGACGTATTAATTGAGAAAATTAAATCTGCGCTCGATAGCGTAATCGCTATTTTCCACAAAGTAAAAATGCTTACCGTTCGAGAAAACAAGCTCCGAACCAAAGACGTTGATTCCGCATTCTATGCAGAACTGGAAGACGTTTTCTCCCCATTTGCCCTTTGTGCTTCCACCTACGACTCCGTACGCAACTACCTGACCAAAAAACCGTATTCAACGGAAAAGATGAAGCTTTGCTTCGACAGCCCGACATTGGCCAATGGTTGGGACGAAAACAAGATTCCGGACAATCGTGCATTCATACTGAGAAAATCCGGAAAATATTTCCTCGGGCTATTAAACGCACAGTCTTCCGCCAAAGTACGAAAATCTGTTTTAGAATGTGAAGCTTCCGCAGACTGCGAAGAAGATTGCTATGAGCGCATGGTCTATAAATACCTGCCTTCTCCCGTGAAAATGCTCCCGAAGCTGTTTTTCTCGAAAAAAGGAATTGAAGCCCACAATCCTCCAGCCGAATTAATCGACAAGGCAACAAGAAATAACGACCCTACAAGCCTTATACGCTTCTACCAAAAAGCAATTCTCCAATATAACAACGGAGATTACCGAGCCTTTAACTTCAAATTCAAAAGGCCGGAAGAATACGCATCGACAAATGATTTCTTCCATGACGTCGAGCAGCAAAATTATCATATCAACTTTAAGAAGATTCCTGTCCGAAAAATCAAAGAATTCGTAGAGAATAACACTCTTTTCCTCTTTGAAATTTATAATAAGGACTTTTCAGAAAAATCGACCGGGCGCAAAAATCTGCATACCCTGTTTTGGCTATCTGCCTTCTCTCCGGAAAATAAAGCCGAGAACTTTACAGTCAAGCTCAACGGAGAAGCCGAAATCTTCTGGCGCGAAGCAAGCCTAAGCGGTGATACCGGAATCCACAAACCGGGAAGTATTTTAGTAAACCGCCGAGACTCGGACGGAAAGCCTATTCCGGAAGGAACTTATCTTGAAATCTATCATTACAAAAACGGGAAAATTCTGGAAAACGAACTTTCTCCCAAGGCATCTGAATTAATCCGTTCCGGAAAAATCGTTTGTAAAAAAGCGAGCTATGAAACGCGAAAAGACCGACGATACACGGAAGACAAACTATTTTTCCACGTTCCGCTAACGCTCAATCGCAATCTCAGACACGGGAAGGATATATCTCCCAAAATGCTGAACGAGCAAATCAGAGAACTAATTTGCAGCGAAAACGTCCCCGTCAAAATTATCGGAATTGACCGGGGAGAAAGAAACCTAATCTCCCTCGTCTTAATAGACGGAAAAGGAAAAATCCTTCTTCAAAAATCGTTCAACGCAATTGAGGAGTCCTCCCAAAACACAACACGGGAAACCAACTATCATGAGTTGCTAAAAATACGTGAAGACGAAAGGCAGGAAGCACGTAAAAGCTGGAAGACAATCGGGAAAATTGCAGAACTCAAAGAAGGATACATTTCACAGGTTGTCCATGCGATTTCAAAACTTATCGTTGAGCACAACGCAATCGTCGTTCTTGAAGACCTGAATATCGGATTTAAGCAGGGCCGATTTGCAGTCGAGCGCCAAATCTATCAAAAATTTGAGCGCGCCTTGATTGAAAAATTGAACTTCCTCGTATTCAAAGAGCGTGAAGCAGACAAACCCGCAGGGGTCCTAAACGCTCTTCAGCTCACTAATAAGTTTGAGAGCTTTGAAAAACTGGGGACACAGTCTGGCATACTCTTTTATGTACCCGCAGGTTACACGTCAAAAATCGATCCGACTACCGGATTCGTTAACATTTTCGACTTGAGCAGCCTTACGAACACAAAAGCGAAAAAGGAATTTTTCTCAAAGTTTTCCCGCATCTCCTATTCTCAAGGCGACGATGCGTTTACCTTTGAATTTGATTACTCGAAATTCAAAACCTTCAAACAGCCAATCGCCAAAAAGCAATGGGTGATTTACACAATCGGGGAACGACTTGCTTGGAATCCCAAAGCACGAAAGCCGGATACGGAATTTCCAACAAAAATGCTTAAGGAAGCCTTCACGTTTGCCCAAATCGATTGGAATACCTCCAACAACCTTGTCGAATCAATTGCAAACACCTCCGAAGAAGGTCGTTTCCGACAAGATTTTTGGGATAAGCTGTTCCGTGCATTCAAATACACGCTCCAAATGAGAAATAGTCGTCCCAATGCAACCGGTACAGACGACGACTACCTGATTTCCCCGGTAAAGGCCGCAGACGGGAAATGTTTCGATTCCCGCAACGAAGCAAAGGAAAAACACCCGACACTCCCGACAGACGCAGACGCCAACGGGGCCTATCACATCGCTCTAAAGGGATTGATGGGAATCCGCAGAAAATTTGCCGTCGGCTGGCAGAAAAACGAAAGCTGGTTTAAATTCGTCCAAGAACGGGAATTTGAGCACTAAGCTGAATCCCGAACCACACAAACAACGGGGGCAAAATATGGAATCGTATTTAATGATCACTCAGATTAACGACTTCATATTTTGCCCCCGTTCCATCTATTTTCACGACGTCTATCGCGCAAACGTTCATTCTGAGTTCTATAATCAGGAACCCCAAAAAATCGGGTTGGCAACGCACGCGGCAATTGACGGCGGGAACTATTCTTCCCGCTCCGATATCCTCATGGGAACAATGGTTTATTGCGAAAAATATAACCTCTTGGGGCGCATTGACCTATTCAATAGCACAACAAACATCCTTACGGAAAGAAAACACTCGGTAACAGCTATTTACGACGGATTCCGATACCAACTTTACGCCCAAAAATTTGCCCTCGAAGAAATGGGATATCAAGTCCGCGAAATGAGAATCTATTCTAAGAAAGACAATAAGATTCATGCCGTCAATCTGCCTTCCGAAGAAGAAATAGCCCGGTTTGAGCATATCCTTTCACAAATAAGAAATTTCAAAATAAGCGCCCCGTTCAGTCAAAATCCTAAAAAATGCGCCCGTTGCATCTATAATGCACTCTGCGATATTAATCCAAACGAAAACGAAGATTAACGATGCTGTCACTCCCGGATTTCAAATACAAGCAACTCATCGTCCACTTCTCCGGCAGATCAGGAGAGCGTCTGCGCTTTCGCAATGACAACGTTGTCATTGAAAATGCCGAGGGGAAAATCGTACTCCAGCATTCCTGCCATCGCTTGTTTACCCTGTTTATTATCGGCGAAATCTCTCTCTCAAGCGTAATTATTCAAAAATCATCGGAATTTGGCTTCCCGATTATCTTAATGAAAAGCAACCTGCGAGTCATAGCCCGCATAAATGCATCTGCAGACGGAAATACTCTTTTAAGAGAAAAACAATACTCCGCAGGAGCGAGGAAAATAGAGATAGCAAAAGCCTTAATCCGGCAAAAAATAAACAATCAAATCTCCCTACTCGTATCGTTAAGAAATAAATCTGAAGCAGACAAAACGGCAATCGGGGAATTGCGAACGTTCAATCTCGACAACTCAACAGACAGCTACTCGCTCATGGGAATAGAAGGAGCCGCAAGCAGAATTTTCTTTTCCGCTTACTTTCGTCCCCTCGCCTGGGTGCGCCGCGAGCCGCGCTGCAAACGAGACCCGACAAACCTGCTTTTAGACATCGGTTACACCTATTTGTTTAATTTTATCGATGCCATGCTCTCGCTGTATGGTTTTGACCTCTATTGCGGGGTCCACCACACATTTTTCTATCACCGGAAATCGCTTGTGTGCGATATTGTAGAACCCTTTCGGTGTATCATCGATCAACGAATCCGAAAGGCACACAATCTGGGGCAAATCTGTGAAGCCGATTTTGAATTTCAAAAAGACCACTTTATCCTCCCGTGGAAAAACCAGCGAAAATACACAAAGCTATTCCTAAAAGATATTCTTGAAAGAAAAGAAGAAATATTCAGATTTTGCCAACATTACTACCGTTGGTTCATTCGGGAAAAATCATTTGAAGATTTCCCTCGTTTCGATATTTGAACTCCGATGTTTTTGCTAACTTACGACATAAGCGACGATAAATTAAGAACCCGTTTTTCTAAGTTTCTTTCACGATACGGAAGACGAGTACAAAATTCTGTTTTCGAAATAAAAAATAGCGGACGAATCTTGAATAATATCTCAATTGAAATTCGAACACGTTTTGAACGAAATTTTTCACAAGCGGATAGTATCCTAATCTATTCAATCGGAGACAACGACTGCGTTGCTAAATTCGGATTCGCCAAAAACGAAGAATCGGATCTCCTTATACTCTGAATAGCAAACCTCTGTCTTAATTTTTATAAAACCTCGATTTTACGAGAATCCTCATTTGACAATTCTGAAAAAACAGACTCAACTTAAGCTGTAATCCGTTGATTACAAAAAGCATGACGAGGAATTTTCCCAAAAAGCATGGGTTTCCAAGTTCATTGAAATTTCTACTGTCGTAGATAACTCGGAAGCGTTGCGGCGTCATTTGGTTTCCAAGTTCATTGAAATTTCTACTGTCGTAGATTCGCGTTTAGCAGCCTCCTCTTGGGTGGTTTCCAAGTTCATTGAAATTTCTACTGTCGTAGATTCCGCCCGGGAAGTCGATGTATCCGAGTTTCCAAGTTCATTGAAATTTCTACTGTCGTAGATGCGAGGATGTCTTGCATGGACTTATCCTGTTTCCAAGTTCATTGAAATTTCTACTGTCGTAGATAAATAGCGGCATGGACGAACCGAAGTCGTTTCCAAGTTCATTGAAATTTCTACTGTCGTAGATAGAATCGCCTTGATTGCCGCTTTATTCGGGTTTCCAAGTTCATTGAAATTTCTACTGTCGTAGATAGGATTTTCTTGCGAAAAAGCAGGCTTGTTTCCAAGTTCATTGAAATTTCTACTGTCGTAGATTGGCGTAGTTGATGGTTTGCCAGACGCGTTTCCAAGTTCATTGAAATTTCTACTGTCGTAGATAGCGTCCTTAAGTTGCGAATAGAGTTTGTTTCCAAGTTCATTGAAATTTCTACTGTCGTAGATCATAATAAAAATCTCCGTTGCTTCGCACGTTTCCAAGTTCATTGAAATTTCTACTGTCGTAGATAGCCGAGATTGAAATGCCGGACAAGCGTTTCCAAGTTCATTGAAATTTCTACTGTCGTAGATAAGATTGAGGCGTTCACGGCGGCGACGTTTCCAAGTTCATTGAAATTTCTACTATCGTAGATGTGCGAGTTTTACACGAGTGTTCCGGGGAGTTTCCAAGTTCATTGAAATTTCTACTGTCGTAGATAAACAATCTAAAATCAGTTGCATCGTTAGTTTCCAAGTTCATTGAAATTTCTACTGTCGTAGATAAGTATGGTAAAATACCAAAACTTGATGTCCTCTAAGTTTATTAGAACTTCTACCGAGAATGGTAATGTTTTGTTATTTCCCTTCTTCCTCAGCACCGACGTCAAAATCTTCCGTCTCCCGCTCGAACACGAAACCTAATCCACAAACACAGTCATCTATTTTACAAAACAGGCGAAATTTGAGTGGAAGGAGCCCCCGCCTTGCGGCGAGGGCTCCGGTATGGTTGTCTGTCAGGTCTCTTTCGAGAGCGTAAATTGTGTGGGAAACGGCGTTAGGGCTTCTCCGCCGGAGCTTGTTTCCGTGTAGGAATAAGTACCGCGCCCGGTGGCAGAGTCGTATCCTGAAAGCGCACCCGTGCACTCATAACGCTCCGTATTTCCCGGGAAGGTAAAGCCATAATGCAAGGTAAGGGTTCCGCCCTGATAGGAGTAAGTCCCCAAGCAATCCTTCCCGGCACGTTTTCCGACAAAGGAGCCGTCGCGCGCAAAGAGGAATTGATTGTCGGCATTAAAAACCATCCTCCGGTTCTCGAGTTGTTCCGGGTATTTCTTGAGATTTTCCCTTTCCACAATCTCGTCTTCGCGACCTCCCCCGCCGCCGCAGCCGCAACTGAGAGACGCAAAGGCGAGGAGGAGTAAAATTCCTGAAATTGTATTCTTCATCGTTAGATTAATAGGTTTGAGCTTTTTGTTTCAGCGGTAAGGCATACAGACTTCCATCCTCAAGGAGCATCAGCAGCCAAGTTTCCCTTGCCTCGCGCAGAGGATTCGGAAGTGCCTGGATCCAGAGCTCGACGGGAATCCCTCTCTCCCGCCTGAAATCGCATAAGAGCCAATCCGGATCAAGGCAAAATACGAATCCGTCCTTGTGCAGAGGCGCTGCCGGTAAGGGAATCTCCCGCAGTTCGCCGGCGGCATCGAGATAGAGGAAGCCCTCTTCCGCCGCAAGCTCCAGAGACGAAAATTCCGGAATGTCATCTGACTGCCTGTCATTCGAAACCACCTGCTCTTGCCGGACTTCCACTGCGATTTCCTGATTGTCGCATTGGATGAAAATCTTTCCCGTGCGTTGCACATCATTCGGCAAGCGGTCTTTCACGTAGAATTCCAAAACATGCTCGCCGGGAACACCGGAAATCTGTCCGGCATAAAGCCAATCCGGGAAAGTACTGATTCGCCAAAACGAGGTCGCTCGAATGCGAAGCGGGCGTCCGAATCCCGGCTCGGGAGCGAAGGTGAGCACTTTGACATCCGTATAGACGGCGAACTCGGTTTTTTGAAGTACCTCGACTCGTGCTCTGCGGCGTCCGTCTTCCGAAATAAACGATACGGTGCCTGAGCGCAGTTGCTCCGAATTGTTCTGCTCGGGAATCAGCCTCACCGTTGCTTTTCCCTCGCCGCTTTCCGGGGTGACGCTCAACCAATCCGGCGCTTCTTCGAGTTTCCAAGCAATATTCGATTCTAATGCCAAATCACGGCCGCGATCATCGAATGCCATCGTAATCCCGGAATCTGCAAGTCTCAAGAATGGAGAATCCCCAAGCTGAGTTACGAGCAGACGCACCTCCGTGTCGTTGTCGTAGCGGAATACGATGGTTGCCTGGCGAGACTCGGTCCCCAAGATCTGCTCTGCCGACAGAACGAGGGTGTCACTCCCGTTACCGCCTCTCAGCGAAAGTTTCAGCCAAGTTGCCGAATCTTCGAGCACCTCGGCACGCCAGCGGCAATTGGTACCTACCGGCACTTTCACTTCGCTTCCCAAGGAATTGAGAGTGATTGAAGTGGGCACCCGCAGAAAGGGGTCTCCGGCCTCCTGCGTAAGCGAAAGCCTTGCAAGCTCGCGCCCGCTTTCGGTCTTAAGATAAATGACGGCGCTGCGCTTGCCGGTAGTGGAATTAGCCGGGATTGTTACGACAAGTTTCCGGTTCTGAATAAGCGCAAAAACCCAGGATGACCGGCATTC
This sequence comes from Candidatus Spyradenecus sp., assembly GCA_045651925.1. Taxonomy (GTDB): domain Bacteria; phylum Verrucomicrobiota; class Verrucomicrobiia; order Opitutales; family UBA953; genus Spyradosoma. The sequence goes on from JAZRTJ010000027.1 coordinate 10,002, forward strand.
GACAAGGAGGTTTTCGACATTCGTCGTCAGGTCGATTTCCCGTCTGCCCTGTCCTTTATCAAAATGCAGTTCATTGGTTTTCAAGACCGCTTCCGGCGGTGCGCCTTCCTGAATGACTTCAATCTCTCGCGTAAAGCTCCCGGCTTTGAGGCGAAGCATGGTGCTACGGCGGCTCGCCGAGGGATTCGGATTAGCGGTCAGCGTCAAACCTCTGATACGCTCTACGGTTAAAGCGGAGAGATTTAGCCACGATGCGGATTCCTCCGCAATCCAGGAGTCATTACTTCCCGTAAAAAATTTCTGTGCCCCGCCGTTGCTCGGAAGAGTAATCGGAGCGTCAAACACTCCCAAACTCGGCGTACTTCCGTCCTGATTCACGAGGAGGCGTAACTGGCGGTTGCCGCTTCTTATGAGAACAACTCCGGAGCGGGCGATACCGGAATTCGTCTTTATCGAAACATCCAGACGGGCGCTTCCTTCTCCGCTTGTCGGATAAACCCGAATCCAATCCGAAGACGCCTCAATCTGCCAAGGGTGCGTTGCCGTCAACTCAACCTGCTTCAGTCCACTCCCCGAGCGATTAAAATCCAAGCTGTCGTGATCAATCGAAAGGATGGAGATCTCCTCCGGGCTCACCGGAACGCTATCGTTCTCCGCAATCTGACGAAAGGCATAAACGTCCACGCAAAACGAAATTTCTTTCTCCGGCGAATCGCATCCGCACCTCCGAAGCTCCTCGCCGCGCGCTTCCGTCTCTTCGCATGCGGCTTGAAGGGCTTCTCCGGCACAATCCCGACAGTCAGAACGCCGGCAGTCGCTTCCTTTTTCGACGACGCCCCAAACCAATCCGGCAACGAGCAGGAGCGACGCGGCGGACAGGACAAAAGCTAATTGTTTGCGAACTTCCATTGCTGTTTTAATTTTTACTATTTCTATCGATTTGCAATAGATTGAGTCTGCACATGTTGCATCTTCCAAGCCTTTCCCGTCAACAACATTTTCCCGAGCAGAAATAAAATTTTTGAGCCTCTGTCTCCGGGCCTTTTCAATCCTCGCTTTGCGGGAAAAAGAAATCCGCAAAAATCATGCGGTGGTCGCTCGCATAAGCACCCGTGCCATCGGAAAGCGCCCGCTTTGCCAGTGCTTCGTCGGCGATCTTTCCGCTGTCTTTGACCTTAAATGCCGCCAAATCCGATGAAATGAGAAAATGATCGAAGGTGTCTTTTTTATTCGTTTTAAAATGACGGTAGGTCCAGGTTTCTCCCCGGGAATCCTTCAAGTCGAGGCGTTTCAAAGCATTTTCCTGTATGAGGCCGGTCACGGCATCGCTTTCGGGAGTGTCGTTAAAATCGCCCGCGAGGATATAGAGAGTCCCGCCGGACTCCGCAATCCTTTCGGCCGCGCATCGGGCTTCGGCAAGGCGCTCGGCCGCGCATTCCGGATCCGCCTCAGTCCTCGAGATTCTGCTTTTCAGGTGAAGCGTAAAAACACGCAAACGCTGCGTCCCTGCGGCGACTTCAACGCCCAGCAAGCCCCGCGACATCAATTCCTCCTCCGGATAGCGGAAAACCGCCTCGAACGGGACTGCGGAAATAATCCCGATACGGCGGCTTGGGTCGCGCGCCTCCAAGCAAACGCGATGGGGAAATTCCAAGCCCGTTTCCCGCGACAGGTCTCCGGCGAGTTGGTCTAAATGTGCTTGCCCGCCAATCTCCTGCAAAGCAACGAGATCGGGACGAATTGCCGCGAAGAGTTGCCACATCGCCTCGCGTTCGGCGATCGGTTTGGCCCAACGCCGTTTGTATTTCCCGTCTGTCGTATAGCGATTGGTGCTCAGGTAATTCTTACAATTCATCGATGCGATGCGGAGGCTTCCCGCAGGCTTCTCGGGCACCCGGGGGGCAGGCGCCTGCAGAACCGTCGGCGTTTCCGAATCGTTGAAGCTCCGGGAAAGCAGGCAAAAAAATATTGCGCTCACCGCAAAGGCGAACGCAATAAAGAGTTTTTTCAGACGCGGGCGCATCTTCTTGTTTGCCGCGATCAGGAGCTTAGGGAAGCCACTAAAGTCTGTCCGTCGGCGACACGGAATTTGCCTTGAGCCACGAAAGAATTCTTTCCGGATTCCCGATCCGTTCCCTCTACCAGAAAGGTATCGCCGTCAAGCATTCCCGAAACAACCAAGTCCTCGCCGAATTGCATGGCGCGGTTGAAGTTGATTTGCAATTCCGTGAAGTGGACGAGCTTTCCGATCTTCTTTGCCACCCAATCCAACGCGTACTGGCAGTAATACGAATTATTCAGGTGGTCGTTCAAGTCGATATGCGAGGCGCGGATGTTGTGAACAACGGGATCCGAAGCATTCTCCGGAGTCGGCAGTTTGTCCAAATGCGGGAAAAAGTCCTCACGGTCATCGTTGTCCTTGAGGCTCAGACCGAGGGCCGATGACGGCGGACGCGGGCGCATCGCGGGAACTTCCACGCTGAGCCAAAAACTCGACGCATACCCGAAGCGCTCTCCGGTCGTTGCCGACGAAAGGACAAACTGGCGTTTTGCAAAAAGGCGATCGACGCCGTTGTGATAGGTTTCAACGCGAACGGTATCATCGTAGCGCGGGGAGCCGTCCAGATGAATTTTCAGGCGGGAAAGCACCCAAATGAGTTTTTTCTCGCGGATAGCGCTCATGCCGAATCCGAGCTTTTCCGCATGGACGGCGGCAAGATGCTGCAAATAATCCAACCAAATGTGGCGGCGCAGAGTGCCGTCCGGCGCGCACTCGTTCATGCGCACCGGAATATCGCAAATCAGAGATTTCGGAGCTTCCATCGGCCTACTTCAAATTTTCAAGCGCCTTCGCAAAAGCCTCAAAATCGTATTCGTAATCGCAGGTCCACTCCAGCTCGATGGCCGTTCCGTTACGGCGCAGAGCGAGCCCGGAAACAGACTTCTTCATCAAATCCGCCGCAAGGCGTTGAAACGCCAAGGCGGAACGCAGAGCCTCAAGATTTGCTTCCAGAACGCTGCCCGCTTCGGTATCGGCGATGTTCTCGGCCGGAGCTTCGGAATCTTCTTCCGGCGCGTAGTACGTCGGTCCCTTTTCGGCATCGGCGATGCTCTTGATTTGAGCTTCGATGAGCGCAACTTGCGTGCGGATCCCGGCACGGTCATCGCTGAATACTTCAAAGGCATTGTCTCCGGCAATTCTTTCCGCGAGAGCATTATAGGTCCCCTCCTGAGCCAGCGACTTCCCGCTGCCTTGCGCCAAGGAAAGCGCGGCGGACGCATCGAAGGCATTAGACGCATAAAAACCGGTCTTGCCGAGCAACGCGTACTTAATGCCGAAGAAGAACGAAGAGTACACGTCCACGCCGTTCATGTTCTGCTTTTGCGCCATCGGGTTGTTGGGCGCAAAAAGCGCGGCAACGTTTTCGTCCTCCGTCAGCGCGGTATTGTCTTCGCACTCAAGCTTCAAAAATGCCTGCGGAACGCTCGAAATATCGCCGCCGATCAAGCCGACAACGCTTTCAAGTTGCGAAAGGGAGAGGTAGAGATTGCGGGCACCGAGGCGGCTGAATGCGTTGAATGCCTTATCCGGGATTTGGGCTTCCTTAACCCAATCGCCTGCGAATTTCGGCAGTGCGAGCCCCAAGGCGTAATCGGCTCCGGGAAGTGCGTTCGCGAGAGTTGCCAAACGGTTTTTCCCCATCAGGCTCAAGGCTTCGTGATACCAGATCGGCTTTGAAAATTCCATGCGGGCAAACGCATGCGCCGTGTTTCCCGTAGAAGAAATATCGGCAAAAAAAGCGATGCTTTCCGCATTTTCTTTAATCATCTTCGCAAAAGCCTTATCCGTTTTCTTCGCCTTACGGAAATCCTTAATGCCATCGAAATTGAGGAACGCAACCAGATTGTACCCTTCCGAGCCTTTCATTGATTTTTGGTAGATCGCGGAATCCTTCAGCGCCTTCGCCGGCGGGTTGGCGAAAGAGGCTTCGAGGCGATCTAAGGCTTCCCGCGACGGCGCCATCAGCACGTCATTTCCGCACAAGGCGATAACGAGCGAAAGTCCGTCTTGGCTGTGAGTATAAATCGTCTTATTGCCGGCAAGTTCTTTGGTCCAAGCCTTTTCCGCAGCGTTTCGGGCTTTCGCTCTGTCCAGCAGGTTCCCCAAGGTTTTCACGTAAGCCTCTGCCATCGTCGCCGCAAAAGCAAAATCGGGCATTTTCCCCTCGCCCGAGGCATCATCCGAGTAGACAACGAAAGCCGTCGGAGCCGGAGCGACCGCAAGCATTTCGGAGACGAATTCCGCGCCGGTCTTCCCGCCGAAGAGCACTTCGGAAATTGCATTCAAATCCGGATTCGCCTCGAATACCTTTCCAAAACGTTGCATTAAAACGGGATTTCCGACGATTGCGGCATGCACTTTCTTCCAGTCCTCGCGCGCCTGCAATTCGCGTTGTTCTTCCAGCGGGATGTACGCACCGGCGAAGAACGCAACGTCGGCGGGAACACTCTGCATCAGGGTGTTAAAGGCTTCTTCGGAGGGGTCTTTCTTTTGTCCGCAGGCAATCAAAAAGACAGAAAGTCCCGAAAGGACGGTTGTTGTAACAAACGATTTTATAGTCATGATTCTTGAAAAGGTAAACATTGATAATAAAAAAGCAAGGCTTGAAGGCAAAACACCTTCAAGCCTTGTTTTCGGAAGCGTTCCCGCTTAGCGCGTGAACTTGCAAACGCCGTCAACGAAAGTCTTCGTGACGAGATAGTCGTCGCCGAGCAGAACGAAGTCCGCCGCGAAGCCCGGAGCGATTTTTCCGCGGTCGTAAAGGCCGAGCGACTGCGCCTGCGTCCAGGAAGTCGCCTTGACGATTTCGCTGAGCGGCAAGCCCGTGATTTCGCGGATGTTGCGGATACCGATCGAGTAGTTGAGGGTCGATCCTGCGAGGTTACCCGACATGAGGCGTGCTTCGCCGTTCTTGACCATAATCGGAAGACCGCCGAGCTGCGAGGGTCCGTCCGGCAAACCGGAGCAAGCGAGCGAATCCGTAATCATCATGATGCGTTCCGGCGTCATGATCTTGAATGCGGTCGCGAGCATATCCGGGCAGAGGTGCACCTTGTCGCAAATGACTTCCGCCTTGATGGTGGAATCGAGGAAGCCGGAACCGACCAAACCGATTTCGCGGTGGTGGAGCGGCGACATCTGATTGCAGAAGTGCGTGAGGTGTGCGAGACCGGCAGCCTTAGCCGCCTTGAACTGCGCGTAGGTCGCGGCACTGTGACCGGCCGAGCAACGGACACCAAGTGCAGTCGCCTTCGCGATGAAGTCGAGGGCGCCGTCGAGCTCCGGAGCCATCGTGATGACAAGCACGGGAGCAATCTTGTTCAGTTTTTCGACGATTTCATAATCCGGGTTCTTCAGGAAGTCCGGATTCTGCGCGCCGCACATTTTCGGGTTCACGAACGGACCTTCGAGGTGAACGCCCGGAACCTTGACCGAACGCGGAGCCTTACGGTATTCGGCGACGGCGGTCATGACCTTTTCGAGCGTGTCGTAGCCAAGCGTCAGCGTCGTCGGCAACCAGCTCGTCACGCCTTCCTTGATCTTGCAATCCACGATTTTGTGGAGAGCTTCGACCGTGCCGTCGCAGGTATCCGCGCCGCCGGCTCCGTGCGAGTGAATATCGATGAAGCCCGGCATGAGCATCTGCCCGCCGGCATCAACGACTTCGTCTGCAGCAGGGACGGGAGCGTCCGCGCCGAGCACCTGTGCGATTTTTCCGTCCTCAACGAGAACGGACCCGCCGACGATATCGACGCCGGGCGAGATGATGTGTGCATTTTTAATCAGTGTTTTCATATTTTTTTAAATCTCCGATTGGGGTGGTTTAAATTCAGGCCTGAACGGCGGGGCGATAAACCGTCGTACTCGCGTACGGGCGTCCCGGAACGAGGAGGTTGGTTTGCAAATGCCCCTGATTGATTGCATCGGGAGCGTGCTGGGTTTCGAGCGCAATTCCCGCATTGTCCTTGTAGGCGACGCCGCCCTTCCCGCGTGCATTCCCGCAAGCGGCTTCGAGCCAGTTTCCGGAATACACCTGCATGCCGGGTTCGGTCGTTTCGACGGTCATCACGCGTCCGTTTTCTTCGCAGACGAGTGTCCCCGCAAGACGGAGCGTTCCCGAAGCGCCGTTGATGATGTAGCAGTGGTCATAGCCCTTTGCAAAAGCAAGCTGGCGGGCATTTTTCGCGTGGATACGTTCTCCGATTTGGTGGAAAACGCGGAAGCTGAACGGGCGCAGGCCGTTGACATGCCAGACTTCGCCGGTCGGGATGGCCGTTTCGTCCGTCGGCAGGAAACGGTCGGCTTCGAGCTTGAGCCATTGGTTCAATATCGTTCCCGAGGCATGTCCCGCGAGATTGAAATAAGCGTGGTTCGTCAGATTAATCGGCGTGGCCTTGTCCGTGCTCGCCGCATAATCGATGCGCACGGCACCGTCTTCGCAGAGCGTGTAGGTGACGGCGACTTCAACATTGCCGGGATAGCCTTCCTCGCCGTCGGGTGACGTGCGGGAAAAACGCACGGCCGGCTCAGCTTCGGTGCCGCAGACTTCCGCCTGCCAGACGTAGGCGTTGAAGCCGCGCAAACCGCCGTGGAGGTGATTCGGTCCGTTATTCACGGCGAGGCTGTATTCAACGCCGTCGAGCGTAAATTTTCCGCCGGCAATGCGATTAGCAACGCGGCCGCAAACGGCACCGGCATAGGCTTGTTGTTCGAGGCAAGCCTCCGCACTGTCGAATCCGAGAAGCACGTCGTCGAATTTTCCGTTGCGATCGGGTGTCAGCCAGCTGACCCAAGTAGCCCCGAGATCGGAAAACGAAGCGGAAACCCCTTTCGCATTCGTTAAGGTAAAGAGAGTTGCGGGAACGCCGTCGGCATTACCGAAAGGTTTGGTCGAAACGTTGTTCATAAATAAGTGGGTTAAATTGTTTTCAAAAAATGCGCCTAATGCAACAACGGAAGCAGGAGGCGGCCGGCGGCCGTCAGGAGGGCGCAAAGGTAAAATGCGGCAAACATTCCCGAGAATCCGAGAGCGAAAACGATGCGTCCGCTCCCCGAAAGCGTCCCTGCGGTATTGTTGCGTCGAACAAGCCCGAACACCCAAGCGGACAGCGCGGCGGCGACGACGAGCAAAGTCCACGCCGAGATGCGGTGACAATCCAGGATTCCGCAGGCCAACACATCGTGTACGCCGCCCATTTCGACGCGCGTCGCCAGTTCGACGAGCACCGGATGCGCAACGATTCCGGCGGCGATTGCCAGAGCGGGGACGGCAAACGTAAAAAACGCAGCGAACGCGCAAATCATGCGCGGCAGATTATCTTGGGGCGATACGGATTTTTGCTTATCCATAGGACTGAAATTTATGCGGGAAAAAGCGGCTCGGTGCAATTTTATTTCACCGCTTCGTCGGAAGGTTTTTCCGATTTATCGCCGCGGGAAAATGCCGCCAGATTCGCCCCGCTCGGTTCCTGGAACGGCCGCAGATTGAATTCCGGCATAATGGCCAGCAAATGGTCAAAGATATCGCTTTGAATATTTTCATAAACCGCCCAACGCGTATCGTTCGTAAACACGTAAATTTCCAAAGGCAAGCCGGTCGGCCCCAAACTGAGCTGGCGCACAAGCATCGTCATGTTCTGCGCAATTTTTGAAGAGGCCTTCAAATAGGCGACACAGTAAGCGCGGAAGGTTCCGACATTGGTCAGGTGGCGCGCATTCGCGTTGGAAGCCTCTTCACCCGCGGGCAGATTCGCCCGCTCTTCCCCGATTTCCTTGAGCTTTTGGTCGAGGTACGGACGGAGAATCCGAATCTTTTTCCAATGTTCGATTTCCGCTTCCGATGCGAAATGGATCGTCTCCATATCGATATTGATTGCCCGCTTAATGCGGCGCCCGCCGGATTCTTCCATCGCGCGCCAATTCTTAAACGAAGTCGAAATCAGCGAATATGCGGGAATGCTCGAAACGGTATTGTCCCAATTCGAAACTTTAATCGTCGTCAGCGATACATCCTTCACTTCGCCGTCCACATGTAAATCCGGAATCTCAATCCAGTCTTTTTTTCGCACCAAATCGTTGGCGGAAATCATGATTCCCGCGGTAAAGCCCAGAAGGGTGTCGCGGAAAACAAGCATAATGACTGCCATAATTGCCCCCAAGCCGGAGAGGAAGTAAATCGGCGAGCGGTCAAAAATAATCGAAACAATCCAAATCCCGACGCCCAGCCCGCCCAGCAATTTTATTGCCTGAAAAAAGCTTTTAACGGGTACGCCCTTCAATTCTCCGGACTTGTCGCTGATCGAAATCGCCGCATCCACGACGGAAAAAAGTACGCCGCCGACGGCAAACGCGATGTAGAGATGGCTGCCGAGCAGAAAAAGCTTCTCCGCCGTCGGTTCTCCCGCGAAAAAGAGCGGTGTCATCCGCACGCACAAAACGGCGACAATCAAATGCGCCAGGCGGATCGGCAGTTTTTTCTCGCAGAGCTCGTCATCCCAAGTCGTTTTCGTCCGACGGGAAATCAACTCAAGCGCGAGCGTAATCAGGCGGCGCGCACAGGCGGAAATGCCCGAGACGCACAGCAGGAAAAGGCCGGCGCAGAGGATTATCGCCGTCAGCGTCGCCGCAATCGTTGCCGTTTCGCCTTCGAGACCGAATTGCAGAGACAGTTGTTTGAGATACTCAATCAGACGTGCAATCATGCCGCAACTTTAGATAAAAAGCGCTCTCACGGAAATAAAAAACATTCCCGCCGGGGAAGCGGGAATGTTTTGAAAAGCGCAAATCGAGCTTATTGAGCACCGAAGTTGGTAATATTGTCGGCACGGATTTCGGCAAAGTAGTAATCGTTGCCGTCCGGATCCAGATCCGGAACGCCTTCGTCCGCCAAATTGTCGGTAAAGAAATCATCTTCTCCGACCGGATCATTGTATTCCGGACCGGCGGAAATCAAAAGGAAGCTGGCGCCGAACCAATTCTTTCCGAGCTTGCCGCCGGAAATCACGTTGTAGCGGTACTGCCAGGGATTATCCCACGGGTCGAGAATCTTCGTCGCAGACTCCACGTCCTCGTTGTCG
>JAZRTJ010000028.1:0-17316 GCA_045651925.1 Candidatus Spyradenecus sp.
AACCTTGTAGTCTCTCTGTAACCTTAGAAGTGTAACCTATGTCTGACTCTAAAGTGTTACCTATGTCTGACTGAGCCGCGGTAGTCTTAAGCTTTAAGCCCTAATCTTTAATCTCTCCTTTCCGTTCAATTTCCGGATTTAAAAACGCGAAAAATAAAAAAAATAATTTTTTTTGAAAAAAGTACTTGCAAAAATAAAAAAAATAAGAGATTATGGCGTCTCTTTCACCTTTTGGGGGTATAGCTCAGTTGGTTAGAGCGTTTGCATGACACGCAAAAGGTCGCAGATTCGACTTCTGCTACTCCCACCATTTTCTTAGAATTGCGGCTATCGTTCAGTGGTAGGACCCCACTCTTCCAAAGTGGTGACACCAGTTCGAATCTGGTTAGCCGCACCAGTCGCAATAAAAACGGAATCCGAAGCGGATTCCGTTTTTTGTTTTTAAACGTCGTAAAGTTTTTATATTCCCGCTTTACTGCCTTCATGGCAAAGCGTTCCCGTAAAAAGCAAAGTTCTCCCCGACGTTCTCGCAAGCTGCGGCTGCGGTATTGGATTTTTTCGTTTTTCGCAATTCTCGTCATCGCTTCGGGGCTCAAGACCGCGCATTATTTCGGAAGTCCGCAGACGCGGGAAGCGATTGAACGCGGGACGCTCGCGTTTATCGATTTGGCGCGGGAAAGTTCGCTCTTGCCGGCGGAAACGGTGTTTTGGCTCGATGCCCTTGCTTTGAATTTACCGCTTGTTTACGGAACGAGTGTCGATCCGGGCGTCGCACTTGAGGCGGATGCGCTGGTGCTTGCGGGGACGCCGCTTGCCGATCGGCGTCTGACGTTTTTGGAAAACGATGCCTATCTCGTCGGCTATGACGAACAGCGCGGAAATCCGGCTTGGTGTGCGTATCGGGTGTTTGAAGTGAAAAAGGAAGCGCCGGAGCGCCCGGAATCTTTTGAAACGGACCGGCGTACGCGGGCGCGGGTGGCTACGGAGCTTTACGTGCGCTCGGGCTTTGATCGCGGACACATGGCACCGAATCATGCGATTGCGGTTTGCTACGGGGCGGCGGCGCAGGCGCAGACCTTTTTGATGTCCAATGTCGTACCGCAACGTCACGGACTGAATGCCGGCGTTTGGAAATCGCTCGAGCAACGAGTGCTGAAGCGCTACACGCGGCAGTTCGGCGACGTCTGGGTGTTGTGCGGTCCGGTTTATTATTCGGACAATCCCAAGAGGCTTGCGGCGAAAAAACGCGGTGTCGTGCCGGCGATTCCCGATGCGTTTTTTCTCATTGTCGTCGATCGCGAAGAAGCTTCCGGTGCGCTGCGTAGTCTGGCGTTTCTGGTGCCGCACGAAGACTCGCCGAAGAACGATCCGAAGCGTTACTTGGTGAGCATCGATGCCGTTGAGCAGGCGACGGGCTTGGATTTCTTCTCCCGCTTGCCCGAAACGGCGCAGGCCGCGCTGGAAGGACGTGTCGCCAAGACGGCGTGGTAGTTGTTAGCTCGGTAAAAATTGCCTGTTCGTTCTGCCTTATTTCGCGTCCGCTTTTCGTTTTGATTATTTTCCGCGCCTGAGTTAAATTTTCAGACAAATCGTTCAAACCCTACTATTATAGATTTACGTATGAAGAAAGAACTCATTGAAAATCTGAAACAACTTCGCAAAAAAGCCTTCGCCGGCGGCGGGGAAGACAAACTGAACGCACGCCGTGCCAAGGGCCTGATGACGGCTCGCGATCGTATCGCCGGCTTGGTGGCGCCCGGTTCTTTCATGGAATTCGGCATGCACGTCAAGCACCAGTGCCAGGATTTCGGCATGAAGGGCAAAGACCTCCCCTGCGACGGCGTCGTTACCGGCGTCGGCTTGGTGGACGGACGTCCCGTTGCGATGTTTGCGCAGGATTTCACGGTGCAGGGCGGTTCTCTCGGCAACGCGCATGCTCAGAAAATCGTGCGCACGCAGGAATACGCACTCACGAACGGCATGCCGATTATCGGAATTAACGACTCCGGAGGAGCCCGTATTCCCGAAGGCGAAATGGCTCTTAAAGGCTTCGGCGATATTTTCTATCGCAACGTTCAGTCCTCGGGCGTCGTGCCGCAGATCTCGATTATCGCCGGCCCCTGCGCAGGCGGTGCTGCTTACTCGCCGGCATTGACGGACTTCATCATCATGAAGAAATCCAACGCGCAGATGTTCATCACCGGCCCGGAAGTCATCAAGGCCGTCACCGGTGAAGCTTGCACGATGGACGAAATCGGCTCCGCAGCCGCCCACGCTTCCATCAGCGGTAACGTTCACTTTGTCGCCGAAGACGACGCGCATGCGCTCCAAATCGCCCGCCGTCTGCTCAGCTATCTCCCGTCCAACAACATGAAGGATCCGCCGCACGACCCGACGCCGAGCGTCAGCACGCAGGAAGATCCGGACATGGAAAAGCTCGTTCCGGAAGACCCGAAGAACCCGATCGACATGAAGAAGGTCATCGAACGCCTCTTCGACGAAGATACCTTCTTCGAAGTGATGCGCGACTTCGCGAAGAATGCCGTCATCGGTTTCGCCCGCATGCAGGGTATTGTTTGCGGTATCGTCGCCAATCAGCCGACGCAGAAGGCCGGCGTGCTCGATATCGACGCTTCCGACAAGTGCGCGCGCTTCATCCGCTTCTGTAACGCGTTCAATATTCCTTTGGTCACGCTCGTGGACGTTCCCGGCTTCCTCCCCGGCAAGCAACAGGAACGCGGCGGGATTATCCGCCACGGTGCAAAGATGCTCCACGCCTACTCCGCTTCCACGGTGCCGAAAATCACGCTCATTCTCCGCAAGGCCTACGGCGGCGCTTACATCGCGATGTGCTCCAAGCACCTCGGCGCCGATGCCGTTTACGCATGGCCGACCGCGGAAATCGCCGTGATGGGCCCGGACGGCGCAGCGAACATCATCTTCAAGAAGGATATTGTCGCCGCCGGAGAAAAGGCCAAGGCCGAAGCCCTTGCCGCCGGAAAGTCCGAAGCCGAAGCCGAAGCTGCCGCTAAGCAGGCTTCCGCCGCTTGCAAGAAGGCGCACGCGGAAGAATACGCCGCGCAGTTCGCCGCTCCGTACCGCGCCGCCGCCCAGGGCATCGTTGACGACGTTATCGATCCCGCCAAATCGCGCGCGGTCATCTCGATGGCGCTCCGCAACACGATGAATAAGCGCGGTACCCGCCCGCCGAAGAAGCACGGCAACATGCCGCTCTAATCGGCAAAATCAAAAGATTCCCGTGGCAAGGAAAGTCGCGGGAATCTTTTTTTAGCCTTAAAATAACGGAAATAAAAAATATTTTCTAAAAAAGGCTTGCGTTATTTGCGAAAACAGGATGTAATCACGCTTACATTTTTTCCATTGCTCAGGTGGTGAAATTGGTAGACACGTATGCTTGAGGTGCATATGCCGAGAGGCTTAGGGGTTCGAGTCCCCTCTTGAGCACCACTTTTAAAAGCCCGCGAACGCTGATAAATAAAGGCTTCGCGGGCTTTTTCGTGCCTTTGGGACGGTTGCGGGATTATGACCAAAAATGCGCGCGCTAACACACTTTTAACACACACAGGGGTGTGAAAGTTTAGGAGCTTAGAAGTTTAAAAGCTGAGTCGGCAAAGCCGAGAGTTCGTCTTCTAACAACAGAATCCGCTAAGCGGTAAGCATTCGGAATTCGAGATTCGCTATTCGCAATTGCCTCTTCGAGGCAGTGCGCCGAAGGTGCACTACATTGGATAACCGCGGGTGCAGGCCATGGCCGAAACCCGCGGATAATCTATGAAAAACAAGCGCCGCGAAGTGACAGGGATAGACCCGTTTACATGCCTGCGGCGTAATGGAACGAATTGCGAGCTTCTGCAAAACCTCTTGAAACAAATTTCTAGAGGTAGCCTTTAGATTCAATTTTTTCGGGGACGGCTTTTTAAGATTGATTTTTTAGGGATTCGGCAAAATCATGACTGCGTTTTCAATTTAAAAGCCTCTTCCGGTTTTGCTTGTGAGGCGTAAACTCGAAAGAGCGGGCGGGAACGTTTTAGCGTTCCCGCCCTTTGCTTTTAGTTGCGCGGTGCCGCTCGCCCTTTCGAGCGAGCGGCGGGAATTGCTACAAAAGCAAGCAACAAACCCATTCAATTATTTCGAGGATTCCCGAAATAATAGTTATTGCTGCCGCCGCAACCAATACGGCGTTCCCTATTTTTTCTTGCTTGTGAGGCATAAAGCCGACGTGCAAGACCGCGCTAAATTGAAAAGAGCTATATGATTTAAAGACTAAGGAGGGCCCCGCGTTTCGCCAACTGATTTAGTCGTATTTTTTGTTTTTGCCTTTTTAATCCTGTTTTACGGAGAAATCGGCAAGAGGGAAGGGGATCAGTCTGTTTCCGCTCCTGCGAGATGTTTTCTTTGCACGAAAACCTTCTGAAATCGTCCCGAAATAGGCGTTGACAACTTTTGAGGGGGGGGTAAAATAAGGTTCTTTAATTAAAATCTACCCTTAGAATACTATGAAAAAATATATCGCTATTGCTACGCTCCTCGCCGCAGGAAGTGCTTTCGCTAATGCAGCAGACAACGCTCTTGTCGCGCCTACGGTTTATGATGCATACATCTTGCAATTCAACAATACGTCAACAAAGCTCGAGAGCTTGACGAGTACTCGTGGTCAGCTTTGGTTTCATGAGGACAATGCCTCATTGGAGTCGTGGATGCTTGAATTCTCTCTCACCAAGCTGGCGGGCGGGAATAGCGTGCTTTTTGCGACGAACAAAGGGACGAATGGTGCGGCAGAAGAGCGCTATGGTTTGTCCGTTTATTCGTGGTTTGATGTGTCGGGGGTTACGATTGGAAAAGATAATTCCCATTTTTCTGGCGCCGCAAAGCTGGCATTCCCCGACAAATCTAATATAAATTATACGTATCGTTTGGCATATGATGCCGAGAGCAATAAAGCGTATTTGTACTGCGTAAATACAGATGCAATAACATCTGTTTCGACGAGCGTGGACTATGCTTTGAATGGAACAGAGGTCGGAGGTGCTAGTGACCGAAACGGCATTGCGACGTTCTGGACTGATGGCGGAAGTGATAATTTTAAAGTTGGATCGGTAGCGGATCTTGGAACCCTTGTTGGAAATGATAAGGCATTTGAGCACTACGTGAAAACAATGACCCTCATTCCCGAGCCGTCCACGTTCGGCTTGCTCGCGGGTCTCGGTGCTCTGGCACTCGTCGGTACGCGTCGCCGCCGTCGCTAAGCTTTAATTAAGCTTAACAAGAAAACGCCTCACCGGGGAAACTTGGTGAGGCGTTTTTTGTTTTGGGATAAGATGTTGACAACTTTTGAGGTGGGGTAAGATGGAATCCTTTAAATTAAAAACCTAACCTAGAACACTATGAAAAAATACATTGCTATTGCTACGCTTCTCGCCGCTGGAAGTGCTTTCTTGCACGCCGGTTGGTGGCAAGGCACTTACTATTACAATGGGAAGGACGAAGATAAATCCGTTGATGCAACAGGTGAAGGACCCTCGTTCAATCTTATGGCCGGCGATCTTATCTCCGGAACTATCGATAGCCTGACAATGGCCGACGGACAAACTATGGTTGTTGCTTATAACAAAGGGAACGGAAAGAATGTTACCGGGCTTACGATTTCGTCCCTCGTTGCCAAAGACGGCGCAATTGTTGTTGGTGCCGACCAAACGCTGAATCTCAACGGTCTTCGAGGATCTCTCACAAGCGTAACGGTGAACGGAACGCTCAATCTAGGATCCAGTGTTTTAGGTCTCAACAATTTCACTTTAGGGGCAAGTGGTATTATTGGTGGGGTCTACAACGTGGGCCAAAATTTCTCCGGAGAAGTCACATTCGCTCTTTCCGATACCTTAAGCATTGAGAATACTTTGGCTACAGGTTCCGCCTACGAGAGGCAGCTTACCGGAACAATGTGGAATGCAGAAAAAATCACCGGTGCAACGTTAACGGCCGGAGATTATACCAATGGTGGTCTAATTTTCCTCAATACGACGACAAACACGTATTACAGTGCGACCTCTTGGTCGAACGGCCGTGTGTCGTACGAAGAAGCTAACATTATTTCTTTGGCTGATAATACGAGCTATGTTGTTTCCAAGATCTCCGGCAATACAATTACGGGGCTCTACGCACTCATCACTATCCCCGAACCGTCCACGTTCGGTCTGCTCGCGGGCCTCGGTGCTCTGGCACTCGTTGGTACGCGTCGCCGCCGCCGCTAAGCTTTAACTGAGCTTAAATAGAAAACGCCTCACCGGGGAAACTCGGTGGGGCGTTTTTTATTCCCTAAGAGCAGGAAGAGGAAGGCTGTTTCGGAGGTGATTCGTTTGCGCGAAAACTCAGACAATTTTTTTCGCGGAAAGCGCTTTTGCCTGCGCATGAAAAATACATTGAAAAAGGAATCGAACATACAGCTTGGGCGATTGATGGGAGAATTTTTTGCCGAACTGACTGCCGAGCATCGCCGCTCGGCGGCGGCAAGAATCGACAGCATCGTGGACTCAACGCTGGTGTTGCTCGAACAAGTTCGCGGTGAGGAGCTTTCTCCCGGCTTTGCGGATTATCTCCGCTACGTCATCAAGAAGTCCGGCGAGCAAAAGAAAATAGAGCTTCATGTCCGCTGTTAGGGGGATAGAGAGCTTAGAGATTAAGGCTTAGAAAGCAGTTGGCACAGTCAGACATAGGTAACACTTTAGAGTCAGAGATAGGTTACACTTCTAAGGTTACAGAGAGACTACAAGGTTGGGGATTGGAAGCAAGACTTTGAGTTGTCGAAGAAGAATCCTCCCCTATGACGCCCCCTAGGGGGCGCGCGCCGGCCTCGGGGTGAAGCGCCAGCTTTTCGGCCGAGATAAACTTGGCAATGTCCGAGTGATACTCTCCGAGGAAGACCTCGTAGAGGTAAACACCGAAAGCGTCCCCGCTGTCCCGAGGTAACAATCCGACTGTGTGCTCCCGCAAGGAAGTGCTCAGGAAAAACTGGCGCTTTTTGTCGAGGCGAATACTTCCCACCTTTGTGACTTTACGCTCCAACATCCCGCGATACTTAAAACGAAGCTTGCAGGAGTATTTACGTTCGCTTTTTCTGTAAACATCGGCGGGGACGGCATTGGCTAAAGCCGCATGCGGACGTTCGCAGTTAAAGCTCTCACGCCACGCGTCCAGTTCTGCTTGGGACGAACAACGATTCGCCTCAAGCAGAAGCATGTCGCGGTGCATGCGTTCGTGAGCCCCGTTATCTTGCGGGCATCCCGGACGAGAGCGAATCAGGCGGATCCCCAGGCTTGCCCACCACGCAGAAAGGGCACTCAGCCCGCCTAACGCCGTCGTGCAGCGGAAAGGAGTCCCGTTGTCGCTTTGTATGGCTTGTGGGAGCCCATACTTTTTAAAGCACTCTTCAAAGACAGCTTTTACCTCCTCGGTTCCGCATTTACTAACAAAGCGAACAGCCAAAAGAAACCGGGAATGCGCATCCCGAATCGTTAACGCCGTCATGCGCGCATTCGTATGAGAACGCCACCAGCCTTTGAAATCAACCGTCCAAAGCTCGTTCGGAGCCTGAACCCGGACAAAGGGCTTGGCAATATTTACGCGTGGGCGCTCCCGCTTCTTTTTAGCTTGGATTAGCCCGCTTTTCTTTAAGAAACGCTGAATCGCCGATGGACTCGGCAATGGATTTAACTCCTGTTTTCGAAGGAATGCATGAAGCTTCAAAGCCCCCCAGTCCATATGTGCTAAGCGTAACTTGATGAGCCGACTTGCGACCTCTTCGTTCCAGAGAAGATCTGTCTTATCCGGACGCCGAGACCGTTCGTGTAGCCCCGGGTCGCCTTCTTGCTCGTACCGACGCTTCCACTTATAGAGCGTTTTTCGTGATATTGAATAGCGCAGGGCAATCGAACTAACGCTCTCTTGCCCCTGCGTTAATGCAGCCATTATTTCTTTTTTCATATCGATAACACTTTTGTTTTCCCACGGCATCGCACCGTAGCTTTTAACACAAAACCCCAAAAAGTGTTACCTATGTCTGACTCTAAAGTGTTACCTATCTGTGAATTTCCGCCCGCTAGAAATTCGTTTTTTAGAGGAAACATTGCCAAAAGAGTGCTTCGAGAGTAACGAGACACTTTTTTGTATGAAACTAGCCCCGGTTTGGCGGGGTAGGAAGAAGGTTTAAAGAGAGGGGCATTACGGCTTTGGGGCGATTCCCGTGGAACGGGAATACATGGGATAACCGCGGGTGGAGGCAATAGCCGCAACCCGCGGATTTGCCAACGGTAAGAAGCGCCGCTTGGGAACATCGTTGCATCTTTGATTTTCCTGCGGCGCATGGAACAATATGGACGGATATTACCAAAACGGAGTCTCTTTAATCTCTTTTCCGCCTGTTCCATTGCACCGCGGGCAGGTCGGAGAGCGATCGAAGTCACTTAGCGGCGCATGGGTCCGGAGGCCTGTCCGCGGGTTTCGGCTATGGCCTGCACCCGCGGCTATCCAATGTAGTACACCTCCGGCACACGGTCTCGAAGAGGCAATTGCGAAAGTGATAACTGATAGTTGATAACGGATAAGTGAAGACGAGCAAGCGCCAAGCATCAAGCCAGCACCCTGCGGCTTCTTTAATCTTCTTTAAAGAACCTATCCGTTATCAGTTATCCACTATCCCTTTTTTGGCTTCTTAAGCTTTAAGCTCTAAGCATTAAGCTCTTTCTTTAATCTCCCCTTCCCGTTTCCGTGGCATAAAAAAGCGCCCCCGCGAATTATTGCGGGAGCGCCGGAAGGGAGCAAATTATTCTTCGTCGCCGTCGTCGGTATCGTCGAGTTCATCGTCATCGACCGGAGCGGCGTTATGGATGAGCTTACGGCGATTCTGCGGCACGGGCGAAAGCATCGCGGTAATGGAACGGCCCATGAGCTTCGGCTGGTTGTCGAGCGTACCGACATGCGCAACGGCTTCGACGAGCTTTTGGACGGCTTCGAATCCGAATTCCGGGTGCTCAAGTTCGCGGAAGCGGAACATCAGCGTGACCTTCACCTTGTTGCCGTTGAAAAGGAACATTTCGGCGAGGCGCACCTTGACAAAGAGGTCGTGGTTGTCAATGCGAGGACGCAATTTGACTTCCTTCATCTTGGTCGCGGATTGCTTTTGTTGCTTTTGCTTTTTCGCTTCTTCGTAAAGGTATTTTCCGTAATCGACGATGCGGCAGACGGGCGGCTGCGCAGTCGGTGCGATTTCGAGCAAATCCAAGCCGTGCAACTTTGCAATTTCGAGCGCTTCCTTGGTAGCAACGATTCCGAGCTGTTCGCCGCGCGGCCCGATGCAGCGGATTTCGGGAGCACGGATGCGTTCATTGCGACGCGGTCCGTTGTCGTTTCCGCGGCGGTTGCGATTGTCACGTCCGTTGCGATTCATGCCGGGACGCGGAGTATTATTGTTATTGCTAAATTGCTTGGGTGCGGCCATTCAGGTGTGTTTGTTAAAAAAAGCGTTGCTGAAATCGTGAGTAATTTACGAAAAAATCACAATTGAAATTTATTTATCGAGACTGATTTTTTCGCCGGAAGCGTAGAGTTCCTCCAAGTTGTAGAGGGAACGCATGTCGGCGGCAAAAACGTGGACGACGACGTCAAAGGCATCGACCACACACCAGCCGCTGTGCGGTTCGTTCTGGATGCGGACAGTTCCTTCGGGAACGACGGCATCGATAACTTTTTCAAGCTCGATGCGGATGGAGCGCAGGTGCGGATCGGAAGTCCCCGTCGCCAGAATGTAGAAATCCGTAACGGAAGATTGTTCGCCGACACGGATGACTTCGATGTTCACCGCTTTTTTATCTTCGAGAGCGGCGACGCAACGGCGGACCAGATCCATGCCGTGACCGATTTTTTCCGCCGGAACCGGAGCCGCCTTCTTTGCGCGGGAAACCGTCTTCTTGGCAGGCGCTTTTTTAGCCGCCGTTTTCTTCGCAGGCGCCTTCTTCTCTGCCGTTGCTTTTTTGCAGGCGGGCTTCTTAGTCGCGGTCTTCTTCGGAGCTTTTTCGGCCGCGGCTTTCGTCGTCTTCTTTGCGACGGTTTTCTTCGCGGGAACCTCGGATTTTTCTTTTTTAGTCGGCATGAATATAAAGCTTATTTTTGCGAATGATGCGGATCACGGAACGCGGCATGTAGTGTTCGAGTTCCTCGTCGGAAAGCGTGGAAATCTTTTCGCGGATAAAGGACGAACTGATATCCACCGGCGGCACGGAGAGCGGTTCGACGCTGACGAATTTCGCGAGATCGGCGGGAAGCGCCGGCAGGGAATCGCCGTCGCGGCACATAGCGGCAAAGCGGACAATGCGGGCGAGCGATTCGACGTCGCGCCATTTACCGAGGGCTGCAAGCTGGTCGGCACCGAGCAGCCAATAGAATTCCGCAAAGGGGAACATTTCGGAGAAGTGCTTTGCCGTCTCGATAGAATAACTCATACCGCCGTGAACGAGTTCCCAGTCGGAGACTTCGAAGCCGGCTTTCTTTTCGATGGCGGCATTGAGCATTTCCAGGCGGGCTTCGGCGCTCGCGTTGGGGACGCCTTCCTTAAGCGGAGAATGCGCGGCGGGAACAAAGATAACACGGTCGAGACCGAGGGCATCGCGGGCGGCTTCGGCGAGCGTCAAATGAGCATTGTGAACGGGATCGAAGCACCCGCCGAAAATCCCGACTTTCTCGTGGCAATTACGCCAGCGGCCTTTCGGCGGAACCGGATCAGCCCCGCCCGGGCAAAGCGGATTACAACGCAAAAGGCGATAGCAGGAAAGCGCGAAGCCTTTCATGAATCCGTGGCGCATAAATGCCTGACGAGCATATTCCGAGCACGAGGGCGTAAAACGGCAAAATCCTTCCGAGCCGAAAACTGCATGGAGCGCCGGCGAAATCACGCGGCGATAAAAAGCAATCAGCCCGAGCATGAAGCGCACCGGAAAGCCCTTGAGCGTTTTAAATAAATTTTTCTTTTTCATGAGTTATGCGACGAGAGTTGAACGTTGCCGCTTAGTAATCTTGGCAACGAGGCGACGGGCGCCTTCGAGATACTTCGCGGTTAATTCCTCTACAGTTTGCTCCGAAAATGCTCGGCGTGCAATAACGATTACGTCCCACCCGGCAGGAAATGCCTCCGGATGGGTACGAAAAATCTGGCGGAAAACCCGCTTCGCCCGATTGCGCATCACGGCCCGGTTGCCGACCATCTTCTTGGAAGCGACGATTCCCAGGCGCACATAATCGCGGGGAAGCGTCCCTTCTGCCGCGGAAGGCGGAGCCGCATTCAACACAAAAGACCCGCAGTCATACCGCGAGCCTTCTGTCCTCAAACGAGCGAAATCGGACTGGTGCCGAATTCTATGTGAAGCGGGAAAGCGCATTGCGCTCCGCGCTTAGTCAGCGAGGCGTTTGCGCCCCTGAGCGCGACGGTTGTTGATCACCGCGCGACCGCCGCGGGTACGCATACGTGCACGGAAACCGCACTTACGCGCGCGGCAAAGTTTCGAAGGACGATAGGTCGGTTGCATAGTAAATGTCTCCTAAATTTAAAGTTGAATTGCTGATGGAATCGTTTTCCGCGTCCGTTGTCAACTGTGTTTTTTCATCGTCGGACTTAAAAAGCCCCAAAACGACGGCTACCAGGAACCAAACGATCAGCAACATGCACACGAAAAGCTTTACCAGAGTCGCTGCGAGAGCGCCGACTAAAGTGCCGAGTCCGGCGCGGGCACTCCCGCCGCAGCTGTTTCCGCCGAGGTATTCGCCGATGAAAGCGCCGATAATCGGTCCGATAAGCAGCCCGAGGATGGCACCGGGAATACCGAGCATAAACGCGGAAAGAATCATCGGAAAAACGATGGCGCCGACCAAGGCCCCGACACCGCCGCGCCAAGTCGCCCCGAATTTCACCGCGCCCCAATAGCTCGACCAGTAATCGAACACGAACGAGCCGGCGACGAGGGCGCCCGAGAGAATTAGCGTCCAAAGATTAACCGTAGGCCAAAGCGCCTCCTCCGGCGTACAGATGTAGTAAGCAAGCAGACCCGCCCACGCAACCAGCGGTCCCGGGATAACGGGGACAAATACGCCGACCGCGCCGATTAACAGCACCAGAGTCAGTAAAATAATCCAAAAAATCTCCATGCGGATGAAAGATTAAAGATTAGAGCTTAAAGATTAAAGGTGGAGCGGTTAATTGCGGAGCTGGCGCGCCGTCGGCTTTTCGATCTTGATGTCAACAGTCGCGGCGGGAAGCTTGCCGCCGGAGATTTTAAGCGTCGCCTTGCCGGCCGAATCGCGCTTTGAACGCAGAATAACCTGTGCCATCCCGCCGAAAGCCTTAATGCTTTCTCCCTTCATCGAATCGTGGTCGGTCGGATCGCCGTTGCAAACGCCGACGATTTCGGCATTGCCGCTGACGGAGAATTTCAATCGATTATCGGCGGTCGGCACTTTGCGCCCTTTTTTATCCTGAATGACGACGGTCACATACGCGAGGTCCCGGCCGTCGCCGAGGATTGTATCACGATCGACGGAAACCGCCATCTGCGCGGGGGCGTCGGTCGTTTCGACAACGTCTTCGGCCCATTTTTTGCCATTCTTGTAGGCAACCACCTTGAGTGTCCCCGGCTCGTATTTGACATCCATCCAGGTCAGACGGAAACGCTCCCGCATATCGCCGTTCATATCCTTTCCGGTCAGGCCGGCACCGGTTTTCTTTTTACGTTTGCCGAGGGATTTCCCGTTCAGGAAGAGCTCTGCGGAGTCGCCGCTCGTGTAAACAAAGACGGGCGTGATTTTGCCTTCGCGGGAGCCTTTCCAATTCCAGTGCGGCAGGATGTGCGCCATCGGCACATCGGGCATCCAATGCGATTGATAAAGGTAAGTACGGTCCTTCCAGAAACCGCAGAGGTCCACGATCCCGAAGTACGAGCTACGGGAAGGCGTGCCTTGGGCGAGGATTTTCGCCATTTCCTCTTTGAGTTTTTTGATTTCGGCTTCGGAGGCGCCGCGGAAGTCGTTTTCCGGCTTACGTCCGAGATTCCACGGCGTGGGTTCGCCGAGATAGTCGAAGCCCGTCCAAACGTATTCGCCGGCGCAACGCGGTTCGTCTTCGAGAGCGCCGAATTCCACGTCGGGCGCATAAGCCCAGCCCGGCGCGTACAGCCCGTAATCGCTGACCTGACAAACGGCGAGGTTGTCGCAGAAATTACGTCTCCAGAACGGGGCGTAATCCTTGTCGTTTTCGGGGAAAGAATAGAAGCCGCGCGTACTCACACAGGAGGAGGTTTCGGAAGCAACGAAGGGCATTTTCGGATTCTTGTTTGCGAAATCCTTGTAATTGTTCGGTTTGTAATTGAAGCCGTAAACGTCGAATTCCTTACCGAAGCCGTTCCACGAGGCGCTCAAGTCGTTGCAACCGACAGTAACCGGACGTGTCTTGTCGTATTTTTTAAACAGCGAAACGAGGTCTTTGGCGATTTCGATTCCGTCTTTCGCGCCCTGCTCCGCGATTTCGTTTCCGGCAGACCAGGCGATGACGCAGGCGTGATTGCGGTCGCGCAGGACAAAATTGCGGACGTCGCGTTCACGCCAATCGTTCCAGAAAAGGTTGTACCCGTTGGCTTTGCCTTCCTTGAGATGCTTCCAGCAGTCGAAAAGCTCGTTGTCAACGAGGATGCCCATGCGGTCGCAAAGCTCGAGCAATTCCGGGGCGGGCGGATTGTGCGACGTGCGGATCGAGTTCACGCCGAAGCTTTTCAGAATCTCGATTTGGCGTTCAATCGCACGCTTGTGGACGGCACCGCCGAGCGGCCCGAGGTCGTGGTGCTGGCAAACGCCCCGGATCTGCACGCGGCGTTCGTTCAGGTAAAATCCGTCGGGCTTCCATTCGGCCTTGCGTACACCGAAAACCGTGTCCTTACGGTCGGTCGTTTTCCCGTCGATTTTGACGGTCGTACGTAGCACGTAAAGCGACGGCGAAACCACGTCCCAAAGCTTCGGGTTGTTCAGCGTAAATTCCGCATCCAACGTCTTTTGGGCGCCGGCGGGAACACTCGCAACGGGCAATGTCTTGCTCGCGAGCGGCTTATCCTTCTTGCCGACAAGCGGATAAACGTCCTGAATGACTTCGACCTTCACGGGCGCGCTTTCCGTATTGGCGACCGTCGTGGCAACGGCAATTTTTGCGCTCGCCGCACGATAATCCTTCGGCGGTTTCTTGTCGTTGATTTTTTTAATGCCTTTAATTTCGGGAACCGTCACAAAAACGCCCCAATGCGCAATGTGCACGGGATTCGCCTCCGTAATCCAAACGTGGCGGTAAATGCCCGCCCCCGGATACCAGCGCGTCGAATTCTGCTTGTTTTCCGCACGCACGGCGACGACATTTTTCGCGCCGTATTTCAAATACTTCGTAATGTCGACGCGGAACGAGTTGTAGCCGTACTTCCACTCGCCGGCGAGCTGGCCGTTGACATAGACCTGCGGCGTCATCATCACGCCGTCAAAATCGAGAAAGAAGCGATTGCCCTTGGAAGATGCGGGGACGGAAAACTCTTTGCGGTACCAGCCGACAGCGTCCCAGGGAAGCGAAGCCGTCTGATTCGGTTTGTGCGGGAGGAAGCGGCTTTCCACGCCCCAGTCGTGCGGGAGGTCGAGCTTGCGCCACTTGCCGTCGGAGTAACCGGGCTTGGCCGCTTCCGCTCCGGGATCGCTCGATGCCAGGCACTGTTCGTCGCCGCCGAATTTCGCGAAACGCCAATCGAAGTCAAAGGTCTGGCGAACACCCGGTTTCCCGAGCTTGAGGTATTTATCTTCCGCAAAAAGCGTCCCCGCAACGGGGACCAGCAGAATAGACGCGAGTGCAAGGGGCTTGAGAAAATTCATGGGGAAAAGAATATCGCGCGCGGCACGGCACGTCCACGCTATTTTCTCATCCGAAAGGCGCTTCGCAGCCCTTGCTACTTCCGTTCTTTCAGCAGCTTTTCGACGGGCAACCCGGTGGCGTGCGCCAACCCGCGCATAAAAATCCAAAGCGCCGCCGTAATGAAAATCATGCACGGCAATACGATGACCGGCCAAGACAACGAAAGCATTTTCCCGAGCTCCGCATTAAAGGCCTCGAGGTCACTTGCGGGATCGCTGACGACAATCCAACGCGCGAGCCAGAAATTCAATGCGGCACTGAGCACGAAAGACGCCACCAAAAGCCACGAAGCCCGCTTCAGCGAGCGGTCCAAATCGCCCTGAGTCCCGCGGGAGGCACAGGCGGCACGAATCGCATCCGTATCAAAAATTTTTTCGTTAAACAAAATCTTGTCGCCCATCTTCCGGGAAAACACCAGAGCGACGGCAATCAACGCCGGAATGAGGGCTTCCTTGACAGCCACCCAAAACGGCGAAAGCTGCATCAGACCGACCCCGCCCGTCAGCAAAGTCCCCGCAAAGCCCAAGACGGAAATCCAATTGGCTTCGCGGCGGCGTGCGTAGTCATAGAAGAAATAGGCACAGGGAAATGCGAGCGCAATGACCAGGCGCCACGCCGGCGAAACTTGCGGGAACCAGTCCCCGCCTTTCGAAAGAATAAGCGCGGGAACGGCGATGTTCGCCGCGAGACTCAACCATGCATTTTCGGATTTTTGCTCCATGATGAACTATAAAAACAGCTTCGCAGCTCCGATGCAACGTGAAGGCACCGGAAGAAGCGCAACAAAAAACCTTCCCGCCGTTGCCCGAGGGGAAGGTTTTATTACAGGACAAAGCCGATTAGCGGCAGGCGGCGACCAGATTGTCAACCGACATGCCCATCGCCTCAAGCACGACATTACCGGGAGCGGAGAAGCCGAAGCTGTCCGTCCCCAAGACCTTGCCGTTGAGCCCGACGTATTTCCACCACATCGTCGAAATACCGGCTTCAATCGCGATACGATTCGTGCAGGCGGCGGGAAGCACTGCTTCGCGGTATTCCGGAGCCTGCTTATCGAAGATTTCCATCGACGGCATGGAAACGACACGCGTTCCCGCGCCGAGCTGTTCCGCGGCCGCAACCGCCAACTGCAATTCGCTCCCCGTCGCAATGATAATGCGTTCGAGCGCGGCCGTTTCCTTGACGGCAATATAAGCACCCTTCAGCGTTCCCGCACGACGCGTCGCCGCCGGAATCATTTCCAAGCCGGGGACATTTTGGCGGGACAGGCAAAGCGCGACCGGACCGTCCTTGCGGGCGACGGCGTATGCATAAGCCGCAGCCGTTTCTTCCGAATCACCCGGACGAATAACGTCGAGGTTCGGAATGCAGCGCAGCGACGAAACGAGTTCCACCGGTTGGTGCGTCGGACCGTCTTCGCCGACGGCGACGGAATCGTGCGTCAAAACGTAGTAAACCGGGAGCTTCGCGAGTGCGGAGACACGGACGGCGCCGCGGGCGTAATCGATGAAGGTCAGGAAGGTCGAGGCCATCGGCTTGAAGATGCCGTAGTAGCCGATACCGTTCGTGATTGCAGCCATCGCGTGTTCGCGAATGCCGTAGAAAATATTGCGTCCCGCCGGCGTTTCGACGTCAAAATCGCCGCCGTCCTTGATGTAGGTTTTGACGGAGGAGAAGAGGTCGGCCGAACCGGCAAGCATGAGCGGATTCTGCTTAGCGAGCGCGTTGAGGGCGGCTTCGCCGGAAACGCGCGTAGCGTTGTTGTTGGCACCGAATTCAGGGATGAGTTCGAGCAACGCCTCGGCGGTTCCGTGGTCGCCGGCGATACCCTTGTCAAGAAGCGCGGCGAGTTCCGGATTGGCGGCCTGCCATGCGGTAAAGGTCTTTTCCCAAGCCTGATAGGCGTCTTCACGGCGTGCGGCGAGCGCGGCAAAGTATTCGCGCGTTTCCGGAGAAACGTAGAACCGTTCTTCCGGAAGCCCCCAGCCCTTGCGAGCCGCGTCCGCAAACTTCGCACCGCCTTCGCCGTGCGCCTTGGTCGTTCCTTCGACTTCGGCGACGCCCTTACCGATAAGCGTCTTGCAGACGATGATTTTCGGACGGCCGTTCTTGTGCGATTTCGCGTCTTCGTAAACGCGGATCAGGTCTGCGATGTTGTGCCCGTCTTCCAAAAGCCAGGCATCCCAGCCGGCCGCCTGGAAGCGGAGCATCGTGTCTTCGCGCTGAGTCTTGTCGGCCGGAGCGTCGAGCGTGATGTCGTTGGCGTCGTAGAAAAGAATCAGATTATCGAGGCCGAAACGTGCCGCAAAAGAAGCCGCTTCGTA